>JAPPPA010000250.1 GCA_028817755.1 Gammaproteobacteria bacterium
AAATTCCCAGTGATCGTTGTTTTTGCCGGGGTCGACGGGGCAGGCAAACACGAAACTGTGAATGTGTTGAATGAGTGGCTCGACCCGCGCTGGTTGCTCACTAACGCTTATGACCGCCCAAGCGAGGAAGAAGCTCAACGGCCTAAATGGTGGCGTTATTGGCGTGACCTTCCACCCGCTGGGCAGATCGGCTTGTTTTTGAGCAGTTGGTATTCACAACCCTTGGTGGATAAGGTCCATTACCGCAGTAATGACCAAGCCTTCGCAGATCAGTTAGAAGACATCAATCGCTTTGAACAAACATTGGTTGATAATGGTGCGTTAATCCTTAAGTTTTGGATGCATTTAGATAAAGGTGCGCAGCGCAAGCGGTTTGAACGCCTAGAAAAAGATGAGCAACAACGCTGGCAATTGCGTGACACGGATTGGGTGAACTGGGCGAGGTACGACCGCTTTCAAGAAGCCGCGGTAGAGCTAATGGGCTCGACCTCTGCTCCGGGGCGTGAATGGACGCTAGTGGATGGCTACGAGAAAAGGCACCGCTCTGTAACGGTTGCTAATGCGATTGCTGAAGCGATTAATGCACGCATGAGTGTAGAGCCGCCAAGGCCAGCCGCAGAGTATCAACAAGGCCGCGGTCAATTCGCTGCGTTAGATATGACGCAAACCATAGAGAAGAAGGCGTACGAGGCTCGACTAGCAGAATTGCAGTCTGAGCTGGCCGTGCTAAGCCGTCGGGCTGAAGCAAAAGGTATCTCGACCACCTTGGTTTTTGAGGGTTGGGACGCGGCAGGTAAAGGCGGTGCAATACGTCGGCTTATTCATCCTTTGGAAGCTAAAAACTATCAGGTAACACCGATTGCAGCGCCGACTCAGGAGGAGCTAGCGCAGCATTATTTGTGGCGATTTTGGCGCCATGTGCCGCGCGACGGCAAAGTCACGATTTTTGATCGTTCTTGGTATGGGCGAGCATTAGTTGAAAGGGTTGAAGGGTTTTGTTCCGAAGCTGACTGGCAACGTTCGTTTCATGAGATAAACGAGTTTGAACAAGCGTTGTGTGATCACGGTGGTGTCTTATGCAAGTTCTGGTTGCACATCACACCAGAAGAGCAGTTACAGCGTTTCAAAGATCGTGAGCAAACGCCTTATAAGGCTTGGAAGCTAACAGATGAAGATTGGCGTAACCGCGAGAAGTGGGATGAGTATGTGCAGGCGGCAGAGGATATTTTTGCTAACTGCTCACCGCACACCGCGCCATGGACCTTAGTGGAAGCGAACCAAAAGAACTTTGCGCGTTTGAAAGTATTAGAAACGGTGTGTCAGCGTTTAAGAAAGGCGCTTGACGATTAGTGGCTTTAAGCAGTCTCGGTGTATGACTTGCTTACGGCGGTTAATGCATCTTGGCTGAAGCATAAACGGTTTCGGCCTTCATTTTTGGCGCGGTAAAGCGCTTGGTCGGCGCTGTTAATAAATTCACGCTTGCTGACTTTGGCTGTCTCGCTAATCGCGCAGCCAAAGCTCATTGACAGTAACGGTTTGCCGCCGGGAGCCGCAGGGTGGGGAATGGCTGCTTTGCTGATTTGCCACTCTAGTTCAATCGCTGCTGCATAGGCTTCTTCGGCTGTAGGGAAAACACCAAATAAGGTGAACTCTTCGCCGCCCATGCGAGCGGCATGCAGGCCTTTTTCTTCAGCAAAGGTTTTAATTAAATCACCCAGTTCACGTAGGCATTTGTCGCCTGCGTTATGGCCTAGCGTATCGTTGTAAAGCTTGAAGTAATCGACATCTGCGTAGACCAGTAAGCTCCACTGCTCATGTAACTCTGGCTCATTCCAGATAGATCCAAGTTGGTCGTCAAAGCCGCGACGATTTAGGAGGCCGGTTAAGTGGTCAGTAATGGCATCTTGCAAATATTGCTCGGCTTTTTCCGCTGTCTCCTGATGCTTTGCCTCGTTTTGTTCGAGTAAGCGGTGATAGCCGGGTAATGCAGAGAGCAACAGAATGGAAATCGGTTGGCCTATGAAGAGCACGATTAAGGCGTAATCGGCACCTTGGCGGCCTTCAATTGCCGCTGGGATTAGCCAAAAGGATGTCGTAAAAACAAATAGTAGCCATGTGGAAACGCAGGCTACAACCGCCGACCTTGGCTCAAAGGTAATAAACGCAGAGATATAAACGATTGGGATAAATGCGTAGATCCCGAAGAAGATGCTGCGGTTGGGATCTTCAAAGGCAGCGCTATCCATATAGAGCAGGGCACGCGACAGTAATACGCAGACTACGCCTATCATCATGGCCCACGCTACGGTTTCTAAATATTGTTCAGTAGTTGCTTGGCGGACCCAAATAGCAATGAAATAAACTCCACCAACAGGCCAAATAAGCCTTTGCCAGAAAGGCATGGGGTTATCCATGCTGGTGTACATACCCAAGAAGCACCCAATAGCCAGCAGAGGCACCGATAGCAGAATTGCTAGGCGCCGGTTTTGCTTTAGTTTTTCTTGCCAGTTGCTGCTCACAATATTGGGGCGGTTGTTCTGGTTGGTATAAAGTTGGCGCGCAGATTAAACGATGATTAGGTTGTATGCCATAAAAATATCTGGATTAGTTTAATGTCTGCTGTCGAGCGAGCAGAAAGGAGGCCGAATTTAGGCCGTGTGAGCGGGAATTTTTTGCTGTTTAACGCGGTTGCGTCCAGAGCGTTTGGCGTCGTATAGCGCGCTATCGGCTGTCGCAATAAGGCTACGGATATCGCCTTCGCCTCGCTTGATAAGTGCGTAGCCAACGCTAGCGGTAACGTAGGTGCCAGCGACTTCAGGTTTGGGATGGGGGAGCTGCAGCGAATGCACAATGGCATTGGCCTGTTCTGCCACGCTTTGCGCGAGCTCTGTGCTATGAACTTGCCCTAATAATGCAAACTCTTCGCCGCCAACGCGCGCAGCTACTAAATTTTGCCTTGTGGCTAAGCGAGCTAAATTTTGCGCAATGGTGACTAAGCAACGATCACCCTCGGGGTGGCCTAGGCTGTCGTTAAAGTGCTTGAAATAGTCGATATCTAGCAGCAGCAAAAAGCACAGCTTTTCATTCGTTTGGGTGTCGCTCCAAGCATCGAATAGCTGATCATCAAAGCCACGCCGGTTCAGTAGGCCGGTTAATGAATCGGTTGAGGCTTGTAGCTCATATTCTTTGCGGCTTTTTTCACTTTCGTACAGTTGTTGTTGCTGGCTGGTAACAACGGCTTCGTACTTGGGTAAGGAGGCTAAAAGGAGGATCACCATGGGTTGCCCCATTGTCATCAAAATCACGACGTGGCGAGCGCCCTCGCGGCCATTTTCTAATTCGGGAATGGCGTAGAACAGACTCAGGCAAGCAAATAAGAACCAGAGACTGATGCTGGCAATAGTGGCATCTCTGGGTGGCAGCAACAGGTAACAAAAAATGTACTGCAGCGGAATGTAGGCAAATAAGCCAACGAACATGCTAGCGTTCGGATCATCTAAAAGTGGCCCAGTAAAAAGTTGAGCCATACGGGTAACAAGTACCGTCGCCATAAATACTAAGGCTGCCCAAGATATCGCGCGGCCAAACTCTGGCCGTTTTATGGAAAGCAAAAATAGCGAAAGAAAGAGGGTGCCGCTAACGGTCCATATGTGCCGGTGCCATTCGGCAGAAACCGGTAGATCTGCGCTAGACCACCAACCTATATAGCAAATAGACGATAGGAGCGGCAGTAGGCTTAGTAGCGTTATACGCCGCCGTCGCTCGAATTGGCTGTAGTCTGGTTGCATTGCGAGATGTTAACAAAAACCAAGGTTTTAGTAGTTTTGTTTTTCAGAAATTTGAATTTTCCTTCAATTCGACTCGCTTTGCTTAACGCAGTTCCTTCCTGAGCGTTTGGCGGAATAGAGTGCGGCATCTGCTGCCGCAGTGATATGGCGAACATCACCTGATTTGGCCACTTGAGTGGCATAGCCAATGCTGGCGGTTAGGGTGGGGCTTTCTATATCAGAGGCGGGATGCTCCAACTGCAATGCGCGAATGCAGCGGTTGGCGTTTTCGGCGATATTGCGGGCGTCTGCTGCGGATGAAACTTGGCCAAGTAGCGCAAATTCTTCACCGCCATAGCGGGCAACGTCTAGTTGGTGGCGTGTGGCGAATTGTTGCAGGCTCTTACTGACTTCTACTAAGCAGCGGTCGCCTTGTACGTGACCGACGGTGTCGTTGTATTGCTTGAAGTGGTCTATGTCGATTAACGCAAGCAGTAATAGCTGTTCGTTGCTTTGGATTTCATTCCAATGTTGGAATAACTGGTCGTCATAACCGCGGCGATTGAGCAGATGTGTGAGAGGGTCGGTAATCGCTTCTTTTTCTGCGGCGGCTCTCAATGATTCGCTGTTCTGTAGGTCGCTCTCCAGCTGGGGCATGGTGCGAACAATCAAAATAGCGAGTGGTTGGCCGATGGTCATAAACACCAAGAGGTCAGCGGCCCCTTGTTGGTCTTCCGAGAGTTGTGGAATGACAAAATAGAGCGTAACTGCGCTAATAGTGAGCCATATAGCCAGCGACACTTTGAAGGCCGGTTTGGCGGGTAACAGAATGAAGGAAAACAGGTAAATCAGTGGTATGTAAGCAAATAACGCCACAAACATGCTGTTTTCGCGGTTATCCAAATAACCACTGGTAAATAATAAAACCTCGGCCCCGAGAGCGGTGAGTCCCATCGCAGCAATGGTGACCCAAGCGGTTTTGCCACGGTCAATCGGTGAGAAAAAGAAGCAGAGTGTGATGGCAAGGAAAGCGCAGGCAGTAAATTGCCAATAAGCAATTTGAAATGAGTCGCCACCAGTCACTGAGACGGTGGCCCAGCTAGCAGCAAGGTTCAGCACAACCAAAACTGGCAACACCCACGCTAGCATTTGGTCGCGGCGCTTTTTAAATTTTGCTGTGCTTTGGTGCATGGGCATGGTGTGCTTGAACTAGTGGTCTATTCTAACGAAAAAGCCCCCGCCAACTAGGGTGGCGGGGGCTTTA
Source organism: Gammaproteobacteria bacterium (assembly GCA_028817755.1). Lineage (GTDB taxonomy): Bacteria > Pseudomonadota > Gammaproteobacteria > JAPPPA01 > JAPPPA01 > JAPPPA01. The sequence goes on from JAPPPA010000250.1 coordinate 5,032, forward strand.
TCAGACCAGTGGTCAGCTAGTGCTGACGACGTGTCTAAGACAGTGTCTTACGCAGCCACTTCTGCTGTTTCAGCAGCGGCGGTGTAGTCTTCCATCTGGTCAAAGTTGAGGTAGCGATAAACTTCGCCAGACATGCTTTGCAAGTCTTTGGCGTAGCCCATGTATTCCTCAGCGGTAGGCAGCTTACCGAGTACCGCAGCAACAGACGCTAGCTCAGCAGAAGCCAAGAATACGTCAGCACCCTGACCTAGACGGTTAGGGAAGTTACGGGTAGAGGTAGAAACCGCGGTGCTGTTAGGCGCGATACGTGCTTGGTTACCCATGCAGAGTGAGCAGCCAGGCATTTCGGTACGAGCACCGGCTTTGCCGTAGATGTTGAAGTAACCTTCTTCCATCAACTGCTTCTCGTCCATCTTGGTAGGAGGAGAAACCCATAGGCGGGTGCTTAGTGCATCGCCGTGAGCTTCTAGCAATTTACCAGCGGCACGGAAGTGGCCAATGTTGGTCATGCAAGAGCCGATGAATACTTCATCAATGCCACGGCCTGCAACGTCAGACAAGGTCTTCGCGTCGTCTGGGTCGTTAGGGCAGCACAGGATTGGCTCTTTGATCTCGTTCATGTCGATCTCAATAACCGTGTGGTATTCAGCATCGGCATCAGCGCGCATTAGCTGCGGGTTAGCTAGCCATTCTTCCATTGAGTTGATACGACGGCTCATGGTGCGAGCGTCGCCGTAACCTTCAGACAGCATCCACTTCAACATGGTGATGTTTGATTTCAGGTACTCAGCAACTGAGTCTTCGCTCAAGGTGATGGTACAACCAGCAGCAGAGCGCTCAGCAGAGGCGTCAGACAATTCGAAAGCTTGCTCAACGGTTAGGCCGTCGATGCCTTCAATTTCTAGTACGCGGCCAGAGAATACGTTCTTCTTGCCTTCTTTCTCTACGGTTAGGTGGCCTTCTTTAATGGCCTGTAGAGGAATAGCGTGCACTAGGTCACGTAGGGTAATGCCAGGCTGCATTTCGCCTTTGAAGCGAACCAATACAGACTCAGGCATATCCAGAGGCATAACGCCGGTAGCCGCAGCAAACGCCACTAGGCCAGAACCCGCTGGGAATGAAATACCCATTGGGAAACGGGTGTGTGAGTCACCACCAGTACCCACGGTATCTGGAAGCAACATGCGGTTCAGCCAAGAGTGGATGATGCCGTCGCCTGGACGCAGTGAAACACCGCCACGACTCATGATGAAGTCAGGCAGGGTGTGTTGCATTTCAACGTCAACTGGCTTCGGATACGCCGCCGTGTGGCAGAAAGACTGCATCACAAGGTCAGCAGAGAAGCCTAGGCAAGCCAAGTCTTTTAGCTCGTCACGAGTCATTGGGCCGGTGGTGTCCTGAGAACCCACGGTGGTCATCTTAGGCTCGCAGTATTGGCCAGCGCGAACGCCTTCTACGCCGCACGCTTTACCAACCATTTTCTGCGCAAGGGTGAAACCTTTGCCAGAGTCGTCTGGTTGTACTGGGCTGCGGAATAGGTCAGAAGCTTCTAGGCCTAGTGCTTCACGAGCGCGTGCAGTCAAGCCACGGCCGATAATTAGGTTAATACGGCCGCCAGCGCGAACTTCGTCGAGTAGCACGTCTGATTTCAATTCGAACTCAGAAATGGTTTCGCCAGACTCGGTAGTCACTTTGCCTTCGAATGGGTAAACCACCGCAACGTCGCCCATGTTTAGGCCGGTCACGTCACATTCGAATGGTAGGGCGCCTGAATCTTCCATGGTGTTGTAGAAGATAGGAGCGATTTTGCCGCCGATGCAAACACCGCCGGTGCGCTTGTTAGGCACGTAAGGGATGTCGTCGCCGGTGAACCAAAGTACAGAGTTGGTCGCAGACTTACGAGAAGAACCGGTACCTACCACGTCACCTACGTAAGCAACCACGTTGCCTTTCGCTTTTAGCTCTTCAAGCTGAGAGATAGGGCCGATTTCGCCCGGCTTCTCAGGGTTGATGCCGTCACGCTCGTTTTTCAACATCGCGTTAGCGTGTAGTGGGATGTCTGGGCGGCTCCAAGCGTCTTGCGCTGGAGACAGGTCATCCGTATTGGTTTCGCCGGTTACTTTGAACACGGTGATCTTGATGCTTTCTGGAACGTCAGGGCGATTGGTGAACCACTCGCCGTCAGCCCAGCTTTGTACAACGGCTTTCGCGTTGGCGTTGCCAGCTTCCGCTTTCTCTTGCACGTCGTGGAAGGCATCAAATACTAGGATGGTGCTTTTCAGCGCAGTCGCTGCAAGCTCGCCTAGGTCTGGGCAATCAAGTGCCTCAACTAGGGTAGCTACGTTGTAGCCGCCTTGCATGGTGCCAAGTAGCTCAATCGCACGCTTGTTGTCGATCAGAGGGGATTCAGCTTCGCCTTTCGCAATCGCGCTCAAGAAAGCCGCTTTAACGTAAGCCGCTTGGTCAACACCCGGTGGTACGCGGTTAGTGAAAAGATCAAGAATGAACTCTTCTTCGCCAGCTGGTGGGTTCTTTAGTAGCTCAACTAAGTCAGCGGTTTGCGCATCGTTAAGTGGCTTAGGTGGTACGCCCTGAGCGGCGCGTTCTTCAACGTGTTGGCGATAAGCTTCTAACACTGGTGGTTCCCTCGTATAGATATTCCGGCGCTATATGCCCGAAATGATTGATCTGTGGGTAAAAATAGCGCGCGAATTATAGCAAGATGAGGGCTTGCCTGTCAGTGCTACTTAGCGGGGATTTGGTATGGGTCTTATGCTCAAGAAAGCTTGGCAATCTTCTGCGCCTACTAATACGTTAGGCGGTTTTGTAGTGGAACAGCTGTTCCACGGCCCGTAGTGTTTAACTGATTGTTCTGGAGAAACCTCGAAACCGTTGAATTCATAGCAAGGCGAGTCTTCATCATCAAAACTTTCTAGCGCCGCATTAATGTAAAAGTGGGTTTGGTCGCTGCGGCTAGCTAGGCATATATCGGCACCTAGGTAGCCGACATATGGCGTGTGCATCAATTCTGCAACTTCAACGCCCTGCAACGCTTGGTAGGGAGTGAGTGCGGTCAAGATGTTGTAGTGGCCTTTGAATGTTAGGAGGGCACCTGGGAATTTGTCATAAACTTTTACTTTTTGTATTTGTAGGTGTTCGTTATAACTATTCCACTCTTGATACGTTTCGTTTCTAGCGCTTTCAGCCGCTTCTTCGGTCATGTTTAGGAAAATTTGATCGTGTCTATAGCAAGGTTGTGGTTGGTATTCGTTTGGATCGAACAGACCTTTGCTGATCAAGTCGAGCTCTTGGGTTACGCGCGCATGTAGCTGGTTAGGGGCAGTGAACTCTCCGGCAGCTTCGAGCGTCAGCATTTCAGCCAAAGTGTTGCCGAGCGGAGTTTCTGATGTGTTACTGCCCAGTAGTCCGTTTTCAGGAAGCGGAGCTATGGTGTTGCAGTTAATTTGTGCTTTATGAACAACAAGAGGTTCATCTGCGTTCGGGGTGCTTTCTAAGCAGCCAACGCAGCTTAATGCTAGTGCTATTAACAAGAATAGGCGCATGAGATGCAGCCTTAAAAGATTAGCTTAACGCTAGTTTAGTTCTCTGGCCGTTTTAGAGCAATTTTTAAGCAATAACACCGCCACCAAGGCAGTTGGCGCCGTCGTAGAACACAACCCACTGGCCGGGCGTAACGGCACGCTGTGGTTCGTCGTAGGCCACGGTGGCACTAATACCGTCTGCATTCACGGTTACGAGGCAAGCTTGGTCGGTTTGGCGATAGCGGTTTTTTGAGGTGCAGCGGAATCCACTGGTGGGTGCTTTGCCATTTACCCAGTGGATATCGATAGCGTTAAGTTCACTGGAAAATAGCGCTGGGTGATTGGTGCCCTGTACGGCTAGCAAAATGTTGTTTTCTAGGTCTTTGCCGCAAACAAACCAAGGCTCTTCTGACTCAAAGTCCTTTAAGCCGCCAATTCCAAGGCCTTTGCGTTGGCCGATGGTGTGATACATCAGGCCACGATGTTGGCCGATTACTTTGCCGTCTAAGGTTTGGATCTCGCCGGGTTGGGCGGGGAGATATTTTTCTAGGAATTCAACAAAGTCACGTTCGCCAATGAAGCAGATGCCGGTGCTGTCTTTGCGGTCAAAGTTGTGTAAACCGCTGTCTTCGGCAATTTGGCGTACTTCCGGTTTGGGTATATGTCCAATCGGGAAGAGGGTGCGGCTTAGCTCTTTCTGACCAATGGCTTGTAAGAAATAGGTTTGATCTTTGTTGTGATCAACACCTTTGTGCATTTCAAAGGTGCCATCATTCTCAATGACCTGAGCGTAATGCCCGGTGGCAATTTTGTCGGCCCCTAGGCGCATGGCGTAATCCAAAAAGGCTTTGAATTTAACTTCGCGATTGCACAGTACGTCTGGATTAGGTGTGCGGCCGGCTTTGTGCTCTTCTAAAAAGTAGGCAAATACACGGTCTTTATATTCTTTGGCGAAGTTGGCTTTATGCAGCGGGATGCCCAAATATTCGGCGACGCGACGGGCATCTTGGTAATCCTGAGCCGAGGTGCAATAGGCGTCATCCTCGTCCCAGTTGTCCATAAACAGGCCTTCGACCTGATAACCGGCTTCGATCAGCAAGTGTGCGGCAACGGACGAGTCCACGCCGCCCGACATTCCTACGATGACGCGGGTTTCGCTAATGGGTCTCATGCTTATGGTGCTTCGTTGCTCTGAGGACGTGGCACACGACCCTGGTAGCTAATACGTATGCTGCCGTCGGCTTGTCGTTTGCCGCTAGCGATGAGCATGGTACGCAATGCGATGGGTAGGCTGTTATCTACGGTTAGGTCGGCGGTAACTTGATAGCTGCCATCGTTTTCTAAGTTGGCAACGCCGCTCAGGTTGACGTAATCGCTAGCCGAACTCAGTTTGGCTTTAACGCCGGTTTCTGTTGTTTCTAAATCAGCAATCAGTGCGCCTAGTTGCCACACTTCTTTATCGTCGAAACGGATGTCTGCAATGGCGAGTTGGCCTTCAGCCTCAACAGGCCATTGAGCCGCCAAGGTGAATTGCTCTAATTTCGCAATGATGTCGCCTTTCAATGGAATCGAGCGGGCAATGGCGGGCAGTGGCAGGTCGCTAAGTGGAATGATGGCGTTCACATCGCTGAGTTTGGCATTGCCTGCCGAGCTTAATTGTCCCCAGCCAACATGCGCCAAACCTGAAAATTGGCCGTTATTGGTGTTGCCATTGAGCACATAGCCCGGACCTTTAAATAGGCTGGCGAAGAAGCGGTAGTCCCATTCCACATTGTTAAGCTGGATCTGTGGGTGGGTAATGCGTTCCGCGTTGCCGTTCCAAACGCTGCCTTGCGAACCAGAAATAACGGCTGGTTTGATGTTTGCCGAGGCGTATGCCACCGCGTGTTGGGCAGGCGCTCGTAGGGCGACAAATAAAAGTAAAAGGGCAAGCGCGGCGAGGGCGCGGTAAATCCAGCTTTTCATATTGCCTTGCTGTTAAGAGGGGCGAGTTAGGGTGATACGGGCGTTAATGTTGCCGTTGGCGGTTTCTTGGCCGGGAATAGGGGTAATACCCGCTACCGTAATCTGCAAGCCTTGGTTTTCCATTTGTGCGAACCAGCGCAATAGGGTGTCGAAATTGGCATTGTCTAGCCAAATTTTGACGTTATTTTGATCGTCTGGCTGGATTCTTTGCAGTGCGCTACCCAAGCCCAGGCGGCGTAGGCTGCCGTCTGCAAGGCTGAGTAAGGAACCTTGTGAGCTTGCGCTAGTGGATGGGCCGCCTTGAGCGCGGATCTGCAATGCCGCGCCACGCATCCATTCCAATGTGGCTTGGTCGTTCTGATTGCGTTCGGCATATCGCGCAACTTCGCTTTGCATTGGTTGTTGAATTAGGTTGTACCAACCGCCGACAACAACAACGATGGCGCCGACTATCAGTAGCCAGCGTTCACGAGGCTCGCGAGCTAGAAACCACTCACGTAGTGGTGCCAGTAATGGCGCTAGAAAGGCAGCGATGGCTTGTGTAATACGATTCATGGCAATGCTAGCTCGTGGCTGGGCGTACGGTAACGCGCAGCTGGACGTTGTTAGGATCTGCTCTGACGGAGCCTACTTCGGCTTGGTAACCCGGCAAGGCGTTCATCGCCGTACGAATTTGCTCGACTGTGCTGATTTGTGTGGCACGTAGGTTCATTACCAGTGTGCTACCGCGCTGGTCCAAGCTGGTTAGCGTGGCATCGTTAATTTGCGCTAAGGGCGCAGTCGCTGCTTGAAGGGTTAATAGAAAACCACTGTTATTGCCGCTTTGGTTGCCGCTTAGTGCTTGCTCCATTTGGGCTTTGGGTTTCACCATGCGAGAGCCGGGCAGCGCCGCTTTAAATACAGCGGCAATTTCTTGTCGCAGGTCTTGGTTTTCCGCTTTTAGCTCGCTCAGGTGCATCGCAGTTACGCCGCTCCACACCAGTGCGGCTACCGAGGCGGCAATAGCTGCCGTACGCCAAGGACGTAAACGTGCGGCCATGGCTTCGCCCGGAGCGAGCTCGCCTTGGCGAAGGTTTAAGCTGGTTTGTGCGTCCCACTCGGCGCTAAGGCTGTCGAGTGCGGCGAGTGCGTTATCGCATTCTAGCCAGTGCGCTTGCTCGCCAATCATGGGGCTCGCTGCACTGCTGGGCAGGGCGCAAGCGCCGTTTATATCTTTTAATAGCGTGCGGCTGCCTAGCACAGCGCTAGTGATTTGGTTTTCGTTGGCAGCGGGTAGTAGGCATGCATCTGGTGTAATGCAGTCAACTTCTAATTGCTGCTGGCTGAGTTCGTTCAGTAGCGTTTGTAGTGGTGCTAGCTGGCTGGCTGCAACTAGGTATTTGCCGCTTTCTTCAGCCGTTGGGCTGATGGCGTAGTGCATTTCACTGCTGTCTTCTGCTAGGTGATCTTCCAGAATCCAAGGTGCAGCTTTGCGCCAAGCGTTTAGGTTTTTACGCCCAGGAAATTGGGCCGGCATGCAGAGACAGTTTTCGGCACCCAGAATAAGCACAACACGCGCATTTTTCGCGAGGCGCGCTTCTGGTAAGCCGGGTTGCTGGCTCTCTACGCGGCCATTGTTGGGACCTTCTCCGTCACGCAACAACCAACCGCTGGCGGGCTGCTGTAGGTCGGTTATGTATATAAACAGTGTCTTACGCACGATAGTTAACTTTGTTTTAAAAGTTTAGTCGGCTGCGAGCGACGGTTTTAGCACCGCCCGCATCCCGTTTAATTAGGCTCACTTGGGTGACTGTTGTATCAACAATTGTCGCCGAAGCCGAGGCTAGAAACCATTCACTACTAATGGTTAACGGCACATCAAAGGTTAAGCCCGCCGTGGCGGGGTCGGCTTGAAAGTCGTTAACCGATTGAAAAGAGGTGCTGCCATTTTGCAGATTAGTATACAGACTGCTCATACCGCTAGGGGTTGCGCCTTGAGTGGCTAGCGCTGCTAATAATTCGGCGGTGGCCATGTTCACGTTAACTGCCGTGTTGTTGTCGGGGAGCACGCAAACATGGTCGTTGAGGGTGTCGAAGGTGGCTTTATCCATGCCTTGAATGAGGTTGAGCTCAGTCATGCTGGCGAAGTTGGTGTCACCGCTGCGGTAGGCGGGGGTAAAGCCAAAGTAGGCGTTATCTTCGGCGCCATCAGGTATGCCGGCATTTTGGTCGGCATCAATCCAGTCCTGAAATTTCTGTGCGAGTGTGCCGTCTACATTGAGAAACCCGAGTAGGCGCTGTAATACCGCCAATTGTTCTGCGGCTTTGCTGCCGGTCAGGTTATTTAAATTGAAGCAGCCTTGGCGGTCTTGAATTTGGCCTTTCAAGAAACCTTCTTCAATCGGCAGTGTGACGGGCTGCAGCCAAACTTCGCCGGGATGATCGAATTTATTAGCTTGAGCATCACGATTAAGCGCGATGCTAACGAAGGCCTCGGCGCCCATGCCGTAACGCCATGCTTGGTCACTATTCAGAATGTTGCTGGTACGGCGAATGTCACGGTCATGACGTGTGGTCATGGAGATGGCAGTAATACTGGCTAGCGCGACGACTAAAATTGCCACAATCATGGCAACACCGCGTTGTTTTTGGGCGGATGCGAAGTGTTGCATTAATACACTC
>JAPPPA010000142.1:0-1200 GCA_028817755.1 Gammaproteobacteria bacterium
TCGTATGGCGCGGGCGATTGTGCTCGTTTCACTAGCAACGGTGTCGCTTAATTCAGGCGAAACACATAATAGTTCTTTATTAGCTGTACTCGCCGGCTGTTTTGCGCTGCACTCTCTCATTAGCGCTCGCCAATTAAGGCAACGTATCCCTAGCATCATTTCGCAAATCCGCTATCAATTAAGCGCCGATTACGGGCTATTGGTGGTCTTGGTTGCTTTTAGCGACACCAGTAGCAACTACGCTAGTTTGCTTTTTATTCCTTGCGTAGCCGGTAGCCTGCTACTCCTGCGCGCCAAGGCATACACTTTTGCAGCACTTTCCTCGCTTGCCGTATTGGTACTCCAAACCGAAGCATATTGGCGGCTCGGCAGTGAGAACGCCAACTTCACTCAAGCTGGCATGTTGGGCGTGGTGTTTTTCAGTATCGCCGCCATTGGCCATATGATTTCAAGCCGTTTAACGGCCTCACAAACCCAGCTAGCACAAACGGATATTAACCTCGCCAACCTAGAGGCCGCATCCAGCTTAGTGATTCAAAACTTGGACTCTGGTGTAGTGGTTATTGATGGCGACAACCGGATTCGGCTTATCAATAACGCCGCAGTGCAAATGCTAGACGTGAATCTACCTGTACACGGCCGCCCAGCCCGAGATTCCGCGCCCCTTTTACATGAGCAAATTGCGCTATGGCGAATGGACCAACGCCGCCAAGTACCCGGTTTTTCGGCTAACGGTCGCGAGCTAGTACCGCGCTTTGTGCCCGTTGGTCAAATGGGCCGTTCTGGCATTTTGGTCTTCCTAGATGATGCAGAACAGCTCTCGTCTGAAGCGCAGCAGAGCAAGCTCGCCTCTCTGGGTCAATTAACCGCCAGCATTGCCCATGAAATTCGCAACCCACTCACAGCCATTAGCCATGCCGCACAATTGCTTAGCGAATCACCAACACTAGATGAAGCAGACGCACATCTAAGCGACATTATTAAAGAACAAGTCGTTCGCGTAGACTCGGTTATCTCTAGCGTTCTTAAACTCTCGCGTCGAGAGAAGCCGCACCCCATTATCATTTCGCTGAATGATTGGCTCGAGCAGTTTCGAACCTGTTTCGTATTGGAGCATCAGCTACAAGAAAGTGACTTTATTATTGGCGGCAGCAGTGAGAACGCCGAAATCCGCATGGACGAAAGTCAGCTCGACCAAGT
>JAPPPA010000142.1:1210-2980 GCA_028817755.1 Gammaproteobacteria bacterium
AAACCTATGTCGCAATGCGCTGCATTTCAGTAAAGAAAACGGCGCTGAAGATGCGCTTGTTGCCATTCATTACGGTTATGACGCCAAAGCCGCGTGTTGGTACCTTGATGTCAAAGACCAAGGGCCAGGCATTGATGAAAAAGTACAAAATGACATTTTTGTACCTTTTTTTACAACGCGCCACGAAGGCACTGGACTGGGACTCTATTTAGCCCGCTCACTTTGCGAAACCAATAGCGCCCGCCTAGTCTTAAATGAAACCAACCGAAATGGCACCACATTCCGGATCATCTTTACCGCCCCACTACACTAGCCATGACTGACGACTCACCAAACACTGAAACTGCCGTTGCTTTAGTTGTAGATGACGAGCCGCGTATTGTTGAGCTGCACAGCTTGACGTTAAAGCGCATGGGCATTGAGGTACTGAGCGCCCTAAATGTTGCCGACGCCAAAAACATTGCCGAACAACACGACGTCGATTTTTGCCTAACAGACCTAAAACTTCCCGATGGCACCGGCCTCAATGTACTTGAAGCCGTACAGGCAGCTCAACCTGAAACCCCCGTTGCGGTGATTACCGCCTTTGGTGATGTAGACACAGCAACCGAAGCACTGAAACTAGTGGCTTTTGATTTCGTCTCTAAACCGGTCGACCTAAACCAGCTACGCGCACTCGCGACTACGGCCTTACGCCTACGTCCATCGCAACCTAAAGTGGCACGCCAAAGCTCACCACTTGATCAGCTCTATGGCATTTCCCAGCCAATGCAGCAACTAAAGGCGATGATCCAAAAAGTCGCTCGTAGCCAAGCACCCGTGCATATCACTGGCGAAAGCGGCACCGGTAAAGAACGCGTCGCCCGCACTATTCACGAACTCAGCCCCCGCCAAGCAGAACCCTTTATTGCAGTTAACTGCGGCGCCATTCCTGCCGAGCTGATGGAAAGCGAGTTTTTCGGCCATCAAAAAGGCAGCTTTACCGGCGCCACCTCCAATAAAGATGGCTTATTCCGTGCCGCTAATGGCGGCACCTTGTTTCTCGACGAAGTGGCTGACTTGCCACCCCATATGCAGGTGAAACTACTGCGTGCGCTTCAAGAAAAGGCTGTTCGCCCGATTGGCGCACATGACGAAGTGCATGTGGATGTACGCATTATTTCAGCAACCCATAAAAACCTCGTTGAGCTAATTCAAAAGAATAGTTTCCGCGAAGATTTGTACTACCGCATTAATGTGATTCAAGTCGACGTACCCGCCCTGTCAGCCCGCCGTGACGACATCCCCGGTTTAGTCAACTTTCTATGTGCCCGCTATAAAGAACGAACCGGGATAGATATTCATGTGGCAGCTGATGCAACAGAGTGGCTTCAACAACAAACCTTCCCTGGCAATATCCGGGAATTAGAAAACACCTTAGAAAGGGCCGCGGCGCTGTGTGAAAACAATCACATATCACTCTCAGACCTGAATATCGCGCCCAAACGGCAAGCCACACTCAAAACCAGCGAGCTAAGCCTGCCTAAAGGCATGGACCTAGACAGCTGGCTAGAATCCATTGAATCCAATGTTATTCAGCAACACATAGATGAAAACGGCGGCAATAAAACCGCGGCCGCAGACAGCCTAGGCATCAGCTTTCGTCAACTCCGCTACAAGTTGAAAAAGCTGGGCATTAACTAAAAATCGACTGACAAAAACCGTCAAAGTGACAAAATTTGTCACCTTTGGATGACAAAATTTGTCACTTTAGAAATGTCTGTTCAATAT
>JAPPPA010000302.1 GCA_028817755.1 Gammaproteobacteria bacterium
CCAGTTAGCTTGGTTGGTCACGACAAAGTTGTAGTGACTGCTGATGCCCTGAAGCAAATTGAAGACCGCTTAGCGGCTTAAGGTGGGAATGATGAACCAAGAACGCGTATATACCGTTATTCGTCGCCCAATCGTGACTGAGAAATCAACCTTGGCGACCGAGAAGGCTAACCAAGTTGTTTTTGAAGTGGCTGCTGATGCGACTAAGCCGGAAGTAAAGACCGCTGTAGAAACCCTATTTAAAGTTTCTGTAACGAATGTGTCTTTGCTGAACTTGAAAGGCAAAAGCAAAATGTTTGGCCGCCGCGCTGGTAAGCGTAACGATGTGCGTAAAGCGTACGTTACCTTGAAAGCCGGTGATGCAATCGATTTTAGCGCGGCTGTATAAGCAGTAGCGTAGTAAAGAAACGGACTTATAGTCATGGCACTGCAAAAAGCAAAACCAACGTCGGCCGGTCGTCGTTTTGTAGTTCAGGTTAAAACACCTGATCTTCACAAAGGCGAACCACACGCACCGTTAGTTGCACCGTTAAGCAAAAGCGGCGGTCGTAACAACCAAGGTCGCATTACCGTGCGTCACACCGGTGGTGGTCACAAGCGTCGTTACCGTGTAATCGACTTCAAGCGCAACAAAGATGGCATTCCAGCCAAAGTTGAGCGTATTGAATACGATCCAAACCGTACCGCGCACATCGCTCTATTGTTGTTCGCAGACGGCGAGCGTCGTTACATCCTTGCGCCTAAAGGCGTAAAAGCTGGCGACGAAGTTCGCAGTGGTTCGGATGCGCCGATCAAGCCAGGTAACTGCCTACCGTTGCAAAACATTCCATTGGGTACAGTGATTCACGCGATTGAATTGCGCCCAGCTAAAGGTGCTCAAATGGCTCGCAGTGCGGGTACTGAAGCACAGTTGGTAGCGAAAGAAGGTTCATACGTAACTCTTCGCCTACGTTCAGGCGAGATGCGTAAGGTTTTGGCTGAGTGCCGCGCCACTATTGGTAGCGTAAGTAACTCAGAGCACGGCCTACGCTCACTTGGTAAAGCTGGTGCAACGCGCTGGCGTGGTGTTCGTCCTACCGTTCGCGGTGTGGCTATGAACCCGGTTGATCACCCGCACGGTGGTGGTGAAGGTCGTACCTCTGGTGGCCGTCATCCTGTGTCTCCATGGGGTGTACCTACCAAGGGTTACAAGACTCGTAGTAATAAGCGTACTGATCACTTGATCGTACGTCGCCGTAACAAGAAATAGACGGCTTAATCATTTTTAGAGGATAACGTTGTGCCACGTTCACTAAAGAAAGGCCCATTTATTGATGGCCACCTTTTCAAAAAGGTGATGGATACCCAAGGCCAAAAGGTTAAGCGTCCTATTCAAACTTGGTCGCGCCGTTCAACCGTATTGCCTGAAATGATTGGCTTGACCATTGCGGTTCATAACGGTCGTCAGCACGTACCTGTGTACGTGAACGAAAACATGGTAGGTCACAAGTTGGGTGAATTCGCTCCAACCCGTACCTACAAAGGCCACATTGCGGATAAGAAGTCCCGCTAAGCGGCAATAGGAATAGAGATCATGGAAGCTGTAGCACGTTTAAGACACGCACGAGTTTCGCCTCAGAAGGCGCGCTTAGTAGCGGACTTGATTCGCGGCCAACGCGTAGAAGAAGCACGCAACACCTTGGCTTTTAGTGCCAAGAAAAGCGCGCAAATCATGGGCAAAATTTTGGATTCAGCGATTGCGAACGCCGAGAATAACTACGGCTACGACATCGATGAGCTCAAAGTGGCAACCGTTTTTGTTGACGAAGGCCCGCTAATGAAGCGCATCCGTCCACGTGCTCGTGGTCGTGCTGATCGTTACGTTAAGCGTACCAGCCACATCACCCTTAAATTGGGCGCGGCGTAAGCCTCGCAAAGCTGAAGAGCAGGAATAGACCATGGGTCAAAAAGTACATCCGCACGGCTTACGCCTAGGAATCGTGTCTGAGTACAACTCTACCTGGTATGCCGACAAGCAAAACTATGCGGGTCAGCTACACGAAGACTTGGCGCTTCGCGAAGAGTTGAAAAAGAAACTCGCTCACGCTTCAGTTGCACGCATTCAGATTGAACGTGCTGCTGGTAGTGTTCGTATCACCATTCATACCGCTCGCCCTGGCTTGGTTATCGGTAAGAAAGGTGAGGACATCGAGCGCATTCGCGGTGAGCTTCGCACTCGCCTAGGCCAAGATGTTCAATTGAACATTGAAGAGATTCGTAAGCCAGAGCTGAGCTCTGTACTTGTTGCTGAAGGTATTGCTCAGCAGCTTGAAAAACGTGTCATGTTCCGTCGCGCTATGAAGCGTGCGGTTCAAAACGCTATGCGTCTAGGCGCTGGCGGAATCAAAGTACGCGTAGCTGGCCGTTTAAACGGTGCAGAAATTGCGCGTGCAGAATGGTATCGCGAAGGCCGTGTGCCGCTGCACACCTTGCGTGCTGATATTGACTACGGTACTGCTGAAGCCGAAACAACTTACGGCATCATCGGTATTAAAGTTTGGATCTTCAAAGGTGAGGTGTTTGCAGCCGATCGTGAAGCTGCCAACGCTTAATCTAGAAACTATTTAGTGGAATAGCAAAAATGCTACAGCCAAAACGTACCAAATTCCGCAAGCAGCAGAAGGGTAAAAATCGTGGCTTGGCCCAAGCGGGCAACAAAGTAAGCTTCGGTGAATACGGCCTTAAGTCGCTAGAGCGTGGAAAGCTGACTGCTCGCCAAATTGAGGCAGCACGTCGTGCTATGACTCGTCACGTTAAACGTGGCGGTAAAATCTGGATTCGTGTATTCCCTGATACACCAATTACTGCCAAGCCTGTAGAGGTTCGGATGGGTAAAGGTAAAGGTAACGTGGAATACTGGGCGGCCAAAGTTCAACCTGGCCGTATGTTGTACGAAATGGAAGGTGTTCCTGAGTCTTTGGCTCGTGAAGCATTCGCATTGGCAGCGGCTAAGCTGCCTGTGAAGACCACCTTCGTAGTCCGCACGGTGATGTAATGAAAGCTTCTGATTTAACAGGCAAGTCTGCTGCTGAACTGAAAGAGCAGCTAATCGAGTTGCGTAAAGAGCAGTTTAATCTGCGTCTGGAGCAGGCCTCTGGCCAAATGGCACAACCACATCGCGTTAAGCAAGTGCGTCGTGACATTGCCCGCGTAAAAACTGTATTAGGCCAGCAGGCTGCGGCCCAATAGGCCGGTATAGAGAGAGCTGAATAATGGCAGAGCAAAAAACACAACGTAGCTTGGTAGGTCGTGTCGTATCTGATAAAGGCGACAAGTCAATGACCGTAGCTATTGAGCGCCGTGAGCAGCATCCGCTGTACGGCAAGTTCATTCGTCGTACCACTAAGTACCGTGTGCACGATGAGAATAACGATGGTCGCGTAGGCGATACCGTTCGCATTAGCGAAGGTCGTCCGGTCAGCAAAACTAAAAGCTGGCGACTGGTTGAAGTTGTAGAACGCGCCGCTGAATAAGCGCCGATCTAGTTAAACCTAAAGGGATAGAGCAATGATTCAGATGCAAACTATGCTCGACGTGGCTGATAACAGCGGTGCACGTCGTCTGCAATGCATCAAGGTTTTGGGTGGTTCTCATCGCCGTTACGCACGAGTTGGTGACATCATTAAGGTGTCAGTAAAAGACGCGATTCCTCGCGGCCGTGTTAAGAAAGGTGATGTGTACAGCGCTGTTGTAGTTCGCACTGCAAAAGGCGTACGTCGTCCAGACGGTTCTGTAATCCGTTTCGACGGTAACGCAGCTGTACTTTTGAACACCAAGCTTGAGCCAATCGGCACACGTATTTTTGGCCCTGTAACACGCGAACTGCGTAGTGAGCAATTTATGAAAATTGTTTCGCTTGCGCCAGAAGTGCTTTAAGCCTCAGGAGAGTCGAGCATGAACCGCATTCGTAAAGGCGACCAAGTAGTCGTAACCACCGGTAAAAGCAAAGGCCAGCAAGGCGCTGTACTTTCATTCTCTGGTGAAGATCGTGTAATCGTTGATGGTGTTAACTTGGTTAAGAAACACCAGAAGCCAAATCCAAATGCTGGCATTCAAGGCGGCATTGTGGAGAAAGAAGCACCGATTCACATTTCTAATGTAATGCTGCTAAACCCGGAAACCGATAAAGGCGACCGTGTTGGCTACCGCGTAACTGACGGTAAAAAAGAGCGTTACTTCAAATCCAACGGCAACACCGTTGAGCAATAAGTAACGAGGAAATAGACACATGGCAAACTTGAAACAGTTTTACCGTGACACGGTAGTGCCTAAATTGATGGAGCAGTTTAACTACGACTCCAGCATGCAGGTGCCTAAAATCACCAAGATCACTCTAAACATGGGTGTTGGTGAAGCAATCGGTGACAAAAAAGTGCTTGAGCACGCTGTTGCTGACATGACTAAGATTGCTGGCCAAAAGCCTGTAATCACTAAAGCGCGCAAATCAATCGCGGGCTTTAAGATCCGTGATGATTACCCAATCGGCGTAAAAGTAACCCTACGTAAAGAGCGTATGTACGACTTCTTTGAACGTTTGGTTCACGTTTCATTGCCGCGTGTTCGTGACTTTCACGGTGTAAACCCGAAAGCATTTGACGGTCGTGGTAACTACAACTTGGGCGTGACCGAACAGATCATGTTCCCAGAAATTGATTACGATCAAATCGACAAGCTACGTGGTATGGATATTGCGATCACTACTACAGCTCAGAACGACGCAGAAGGCCAAGCGCTACTAGAAGCTTTTGGTTTCCCGTTCAAAAAGCAAGCTAAGAAACAACAGGCAGAGGCTTAAGCATGGCTAAGGTTTCAATGGTTCAGCGCGAGCTGAAACGCACCAAGAAAGTTGCAAAATACGCTGCTAAGCGTGCTGAGCTGAAGAAGATCATTAGCGATGTGAACGCTGATCCAGAAGCAAAGTTTGACGCGATGCAAAAACTGAGTAAACTGCCGCGCGACGGTAGCCCAGCTCGCCAGCAAAATCGCTGCGAATTGACTGGTCGCCCGCATGCGGTTTACCGCAAGTTTGGTTTGAGCCGTATCAAGCTTCGTGAAGAAGCGATGAAAGGCAATATTCCTGGCTTGACTAAGTCGAGCTGGTAATAGCAAAAGAATTCAAGACGCTATTTCGGTAGCGTCTGAAAAATGAGTAAGCCCACCTCGGTGGGCCTTTCTGTGGCCGGCAAACCGGTCTTTAATCTAAGGCAGAGGGTATCTGTACATGAGTATGAATGACCCAGTGGCCGACATGCTGACCCGCATTCGCAATGGTCAGTCGTCCGGCAAAACTGAAGTTCGTATGTCCGCATCTAAGTTGAAGTCTGCAGTTGCTGCGGTACTGAAAGATGAGGGTTTTATTGCTGACGCAATGGTTGAAGGTGAAGGCGCTAAGCCTGAGCTGCGCGTATTGCTGAAGTACCACAACGGCCAGCCTGTAATTGAAGGCATCCAGCGCAGCTCGCGCCCAGGTCGCCGTGTTTACCGTGCTAAGTCTGAGCTACCTAAAGTAATTGGTGGTCTAGGCGTGGCTGTAGTAAGCACATCTCGTGGTGTGATGAGTGACCGTCAAGCGCGCGAATTGGGCGTGGGCGGCGAAGTTATCTGCACAGTGTGGTAATCGGCATGGCTAAAGCAAGTTCTGAAATTAAGATCCCACGTTTAGCGCGTCTTCCTATCGCGTTAGAAGGTGGTGCCGAGGCGACCGTTAATGGTCAGCTTGTAGCCGTTAAAGGTCCTAAAGGCCAGCTTGAGCTTAACGTTCACAACTCTGTGGAAGTAAGCAAGGGCGACGACGGTATCAGTGTTAAGCCTCTAAGCAGTGCAGCAGCGCCTATGAGTGGCACTATGCATTCATTGATCAAAGGCATGGTTACTGGTGTAACCGCAGGCTTCGAAAAGAAACTGACCCTAATTGGTGTTGGTTATCGTGCGCAAGCTCAAGGTAAAACCTTGAACCTGTCTTTGGGTTTCTCGCATCCGATTGAATTCGCTGTGCCAGAAGGCATCACAATTCAAACGCCTAGCCAAACTGAAGTAATTGTTAGCGGTGCTGACAAGCAGCAGGTTGGTCAAGTAGCGGCGAAGATTCGTTCTTACCGTCCACCAGAGCCATACAAAGGCAAAGGTGTACGTTACGCAGACGAATACGTGCTACGTAAAGAAGCGAAGAAAAAATAAACCTGCTAGTCAGGCTAATACTGGACATAAGTTATGGACAAGAAAAGTACTCGATTGCGTCGTGCGCGTCGTGCACGCGCTAAGATCAGCGAACTCCGCGCTGTTCGTCTATGTGTGCACCGCACGCCGCGTCATATCTACGCACAAGTTATCGCCGGCACTGGTGATGAAGTACTAGCGGCTGCTTCAACTGTAGAAGCAGATGTGCGTGGTCAAGTTAAAAGCACCGGTAACGCTGAAGCGGCTGCCCTTGTGGGTAAGCTAGTAGCTGAACGCGCCAAAGAAAAAGGCGTTGAAGCAGTAGCATTCGACCGTTCTGGTTTTCGTTATCACGGCCGTGTGAAAGCACTGGCAGACGCCGCGCGTGAAGCCGGCCTTAACTTCTAAGTAGTAGGGAGCACATCATGGCGAATTTTGAAGCTGCCAGTAACGGTGACGGCCTGCTCGAGAAGCTGGTTGGCGTTAACCGTGTAGCAAAAGTAGTAAAAGGTGGTCGCATCTTTAGCTTTACCGCGTTGACCGTGGTAGGTGACGGTGAAGGCCGCGTAGGTTTTGGTTACGGTAAAGCACGTGAAGTGCCTGCTGCGATCCAAAAAGCAATGGAACAAGCGCGTAAGAGCATGGAGCCGGTATCGTTAAACGACGGCACTTTGTGGCACGCCGTAGTAGGTCGTCACGGTTCGACTGAAGTTGTGATTCGTCCAGCTTCTGAAGGTACTGGTGTGATTGCTGGTGGTGCGATGCGTGCGGTACTTGAAGCGGCGGGTGTTCGTAACGTTCTTGCGAAGATCATCGGTTCTCGTAACCCAATTAACGTAGTACGCGCGACCATTAATGGTCTGCAAGCTCAGCGTTCACCTGAAATGATCGCGGCTAAGCGTGGTAAAACCGTTGAGGAGATCTTGGGTTAGGCCCGAGATCTTAGAAGGTAAGAATCATGGCTGATAAAACCTTAAAGGTAACTTTGGTGCGTAGCACTATTGGTCGCCTGAAGAACCATCAAGCTTGTGTGCGTGGCCTAGGCATTCGCCGCATGCATCAAACTGTTGAAGTACAAGACACGCCTGAAAATCGCGGCATGATTAACAAGGTGTCTTACATGCTTAAAGTAGAGGAAGCCTAATCATGCGTCTAAATACGCTAAAACCTGCAGAGGGTGCTAAGCAAACTCGCAAGCGTGTGGGCCGTGGTATCGGTTCTGGCTTAGGCAAAACAGGTGGCCGTGGCCACAAAGGTCTAAAATCTCGTTCTGGCGGTAAAGTTGCTGCTGGTTTCGAGGGTGGCCAAATGCCTTTGCAACAGCGTTTGCCTAAAGTAGGCTTCCGCTCTGCTAAAGCCGCTAAAGTGGCTGAAGTACGTTTGTCTGAGCTTGAAAAAATGAGCGCTGACACCATTGATTTGCTAACACTGAAAGCTGACAACGTACTTGCTCAGCAATCTTTGGAAGCAAAAGTGTTCGCTTCGGGTGAATTAAGCCGCAAAGTTGTGCTTAAAGGCCTGCGTGTAACAAAAGGTGCACGTGCAGCTATTGAAGCTGCTGGCGGTAGCGTGGAAGAATAGCCACCCTTCACAGCAAGATATAAGAGACTAAGGACGCGTTATGGGGAATTCGGCACAAAACATGGCAGCTCAGTTAAGTAGCGGCAAGCTCACTGAGTTGCGTCAGCGAATTATGTTCGTACTGATCGCTGTTGTCGTTTTCCGCGTTGGTTCTTTTATCCCGGTACCTGGTATTGACCCCCGTGCTGTGCAGTCATTCTTTGACTCACAGCAGGGTACTATCCTTGATGTACTAGGTATGTTCTCTGGTGGTGCTTTAGAGCGCCTATCTATCTTTGCTCTGGGTGTAATGCCTTACATTTCAGCAAGCATTATCATGCAGCTGATGTCTTCAATTGTTCCTTCGTTGGAAGAGTTGAAAAAAGAAGGCGAGGCTGGTCGTCGCAAGATCAACCAATACACGCGTTACGGCACCGTACTGCTCGCGACCTTCCAGTCGGTGGGTGCGGCAATCGCGTTGCAAGGTCAAGGCATCGCAGTGGCGCCTGGCCCCGGATTTGTGTTCAGTGCAGCGGTTACCTTGGTAACCGGTACCATGTTCCTTATGTGGCTTGGTGAGCAGGTGACTGAACGCGGTATCGGTAACGGTATTTCGTTGATCATCTTTGCGGGTATTGTTGCTGGCTTGCCATCTGCCCTAGGTCGTACCTTAGATATGGTTTCGACGGGTGAGATGAATGGCTTTGTAGCGTTGCTGCTATTTGTACTTGCGATCGGTGTTGTGGCGTTTGTAGTTTACGTTGAGCGCGGTCAGCGTCGAATTACGGTGAACTATGCACGTCGCCAACAAGGTCGTCGCCAATATGCGGCACAAAGCAGCCACTTGCCGTTGAAAATGAACATGGCAGGTGTGATTCCGCCAATCTTTGCTTCTAGCATCATTTTGTTCCCTGCAACATTGGCTCGCTGGGTTGCGGACATTAACGGCTTGAGCTGGTTGCAAGACTTAAGTACAGCGTTGGCTCCGGGTCAGCCGTTGTATACCGCGCTATACGGCGCATTGATTATTTTCTTCTGTTTCTTCTATACCGCGTTGATGTTCAACGCCCGTGAAACAGCGGATAACCTAAAACGCTCAGGTGCTTTTGTACCGGGCATCCGTCCTGGTGAGCAAACCGCTCGCTACGTTGACGGCGTGATGACTCGCCTGACCATTTGGGGCGCAGGTTACATCGCACTAGTTTGTTTGCTACCAGAGTTTATGGTGGCTTACTGGAACGTTCCATTCTACTTTGGCGGTACTTCGTTACTGATTATCGTAGTGGTAGTAATGGACTTTATGGCTCAGCTTCAGTCTCATTTGATGTCTAATCAATATGAAGGCTTAATGAAGAAAGCCAATTTGGGTGGAAAGGAAGCCTAAACTGATGTTGCCCGCGTAAGCGGGCACCGGTCAGTGATAACACTTACTGTTTCGGTTACTCTTTTGGAAGAGGCGAGACGGCTTTGTAGGCACCCAGACGGTCTTTGCACACACGTGCAAAGCTGTTGTTTTGACCTGAATAAATAAGCGCGTTTTGAGTAAAAGCTTGGCTTTTGCTTGGAATGGTTTTTTTTATTGATTTTGAAGGGCTCTGTGTGTAAAATCGCGCGCCTTTCACTAATGGACCCTGGGGATAGAGCATGGCTCGTATTGCCGGTGTAAACCTACCAGCACAAAAACACGCAGTTATTGGTTTGACTGCTATTTTCGGAATCGGTCGCACACGTTCTGCGGCGATTTGTGAAGCTGCTGGTGTGGCACCTACAACCAAAATTCGCGACCTAACTGAAGCTGAGCAAGAAGCTTTGCGTACAGAAATAGGTAAATATGTTGTTGAGGGTGATCTTCGCCGTGAAACAACACTAAACATTAAGCGCTTGATGGACATCGGTAGTTACCGTGGCCTTCGCCATCGTAAGAACCTTCCGGTTCGTGGCCAGCGTAGTAAGACCAATGCGCGTACCCGTAAGGGCCCACGTCGCGCAATTAAGAAGTAGTCGTAGGACAGTCTCATGGCAGTTTCCAAGGGCGGAAAGAAAGTTAAAAAGAATGTGGTTGATGGCGTAGCGCACATCCATGCCACGTTCAACAACACAATCGTCAGCATCTCTGATCGTCAGGGCAATATGCTGGGTTGGGCCTCAGCCGGTGGCTGTGGTTTTAAAGGTTCTCGTAAGAGCACCCCATTCGCTGCTCAGGTAGCAGCTGAGAAGGTGGGTACTCACTGCAAAGAGTTTGGGTTGAAGAACCTAGACGTTCAAGTTCGCGGTCCTGGTCCAGGTCGTGAATCTGCAGTGCGTTCGTTGAACAATGTTGGTTACCGTATTACCAGTATTGCTGACGTAACCCCGCTGCCGCACAACGGCTGTCGCCCTGCTAAACGCCGTCGCGTTTAAGCAGACGCTAATTCACTCGGAGTTTATTCCAAATGGCACGTTATATCGGCCCAAAATGTAAGCTGGCACGTCGTGAGGGTACAGACCTCATGCTTAAGAGTCGTGGCCGCTCACTGGAAACCAAATGTAAGCTAGATACGCCTCCTGGTCAGCACGGTGCTGGTCGCCGCGCGCGTCCTTCTGACTACGCACTACAGTTGCGTGAAAAGCAGAAGCTACGTCGCATTTATGGCGTTCTAGAAAAGCAATTCCGCAACTACTACACCGAAGCAGCTCGCCGTAAAGGCCCTACCGGTACCTTGTTGTTGCAACTACTAGAGCAACGTTTAGATAACGTTGTTTACCGTATGGGCTTTGCGGCTACTCGTGCAGAAGCACGTCAGCTGGTTAGCCACAAGTCGATCTTGGTTAACGGCAAAGTAGTGAATATTCCGTCTTACGTTGTGAGAGCTGGAGACGAAGTTTCAATTCGTGAAAAAGCGAAGAAACAACTACGTATCCAAAGTTCTTTGGACATCGCTACCCAAATTGGTTTGCCAGAGTGGGTTGAGGTAGATGTGAAAGGCCTACAGGGCGTATTCAAGAGCGTTCCTGAGCGTGAGGATCTACCAGCAGAGATTAACGAATCTCTCGTTGTGGAACTTTACTCTAAGTAATGGCATAAGCCATTCAGGCGAAAAGATACTAAGAGGCATATAGATGCAGACCGCTTACAACGAATATCTAAAACCACGTATTGCTGAAGTACAAGTTATTTCAGCTACGCGTGCCAAAGTGATGATTGAGCCGCTAGAGCGTGGTTTTGGTCACACCCTTGGTAACGCTTTGCGTCGTGTTTTGTTGTCTTCTATTCCTGGTGCTGCGATCACCGAAGCTGAAATCGATGGTGTAGTGCATGAGTACTCTGCTATCGAGGGTGTTCAGGAAGATGTGATTGAAATCATCCTGAACCTGAAGCAGGTTGCTATCAGCTTAAGTGAAGTTGATAAAACTCAAGTGAAATTGAGCAAAAAAGGCCCTGGCCCTGTTACTGCTGGTGACATCCAAAGTGATGGTCACGTTGAAGTAATGAACCCTGACCTTGTGATTGCCAATATCACTGGTGATACCGAGCTAAACATGACTTTGACCGTAGAGATGGGTCGCGGTTATGTTCCTGCTACTCAGCGTGAAGATGAAGAAGAAGGCAGTCGTCCAATTGGTCGTCTAGCGCTTGATGCTTCGTTTAGCCCAATCGATCGTGTTGCATGGTCAGTAGAAGCCGCTCGTCTAGAGCAGCGTACTGATTTGGACAAGCTAGTTATCGAGCTTGAGACTAATGCGACTATTGATCCTGAGCAAGCGATTCGTCGTGCCTCTACTATTTTGACCGAACAGCTTATGGTGTTTGCTGACTTGCAAGAGCATAAGCCGGGTCAGCAGCAGCAACAGCAAGTTGTGATTGATCCTGAGCTATTGAAACCGGTTGATGACCTTGAGCTAACAGTGCGTTCTTTGAACTGTTTGAAAGCTGAGAAGGTTCAATACGTAGGTGATCTAATCCAGCGTGTTGAAAGTGATCTTCTTAAGACCCCTAACTTGGGTAAGAAATCACTTACTGAAATTAAAGACGCCCTTGCAGCGCGTGGTTTGGCCCTAGGTACCACCCTAGAGAATTGGCCACCAGCAGACCTGCCTGGTGCACAAAGCGCTTAAGTCCTGCTTTGGACCATAGCGAATTTATTTACGCGTTTAACGCTTAGAACTTATAGGAAACAGTCATGCGCCATCGCAAGTCTGGACGTCAGCTAAATCGTAACTCGTCTCACCGTAAGGCGATGTTCCGTAACATGACCGCATCGCTTATCGAGCACGAGTTGATTAAAACTACTGTGCCTAAAGCTAAAGAACTACGCCGTGTAGCTGAGCCGCTTATTACTCGTGCTAAAACTGATAGCGTATCTAACCGTCGTATCGCTTTTTCACGTATTCGTGATAAAGACGCAGTAGCTAAGCTATTTAATGAGCTTGGCCCGCGTTACACCGAACGCCCTGGTGGTTACATTCGCATTCTTAAGTGCGGCCTGCGTGCTGGCGACAAAGCCCCTATGGCTTACGTTGAGCTTGTAGATCGTCCGGCTCCTGTGGCACAAGAAGATGCTCCAGAAGTAGATGAGAACACGCCAGTGGCGGGCGAAGAGCAAGCTGCATAATAGGTAAGCTTTTCGTCTCAGAAAAAGCCGAGCTTTTGCTCGGCTTTTTTGTGCGTGAGAATTATCTTTGCGGAGTTTTTACTCCAGAAAAAACTAACCACCCCTAGCCGAACGTTAGAAAGGATTTTTACTCGTTTCGGTAAGTGAGTGTTTTAAGTAGAAAAATTACAGTCTCTAGATGCTTAACAAGCATTAGCGAAAAGCAGACATTGAGTCTTTCTTTTTCCTTGGCAACTATGGGTACGGCAATGTTGCCTTCAAAATTATAGAGGAGAGAGAAGATGAAACTATTGCGTTCAGTTATTCTAGGTATTGTGCTCGTGTTTGGTTTTTGGGGCTTTGCTCTGGCAGAGGATAAAGTCAATATCAATACAGCAAGCCCACAAGAATTGGCAGACGGGTTGTCTGGCATCGGTTTAGCTAAAGCTGAGGCAATTGCGGCGTATCGCGAGGCGTACGGGTATTTCAATTCAGTTGATCAGCTCGTTAATGTCAAAGGTATTGGACAAAAGACGGTAGATAAAATTCGGGAATCTATTGAGCTTGATGTTCCACTAGAGCACGACTTAAAGAAATAAGTGCAATAAAAAGGCGCCTTAGGGCGCCTTTTTTAATTCATTTTTTTTGAGTGTTGATCAAGTCTTATGTAAGCCTGTGTATCACGATAAAACGGCTCATGGCTGAAAAGGCGGGGATTTACGCTGTATTGATACGAGCGCGGACCTTTATCGTTATGGGCATGTGCTATCGGCGGAAGCGGCAACTGCGAAGCACATAGA
>JAPPPA010000298.1 GCA_028817755.1 Gammaproteobacteria bacterium
GGCTTTGGCTCAGTAGCCAAATACGTTGCGGTTTCTATTCGTGAAGCCAGCTTTGATGTTGCCAGCATGTCTAAAACCTCCACCAAAGTATTTGTGATGGAAGTCATGGGCCGCCACGCTGGTTGGATTGCTGCTGCCGGCGGCCTAGCTTCGGAAGAAGCAGGTGAAGCACCACACGTTATTCTTTTCCCAGAAATCGACTTTGATGAAAAAGCATTTTTGGCGAAGGTGAAAGACACCGTAGAAACACATGGTTTCTGCTCAATCGTGGTTTCAGAAGGTGTTCGCGACAAAGACGGCAACTTCCTAGCGGATGCTGGCACTGTAGACGCCTTTGGCCACAAACAATTGGGCGGTGTAGCACCTACTATCGCGCAAATGGTAAACCGCGAGCTAGGCTACAAATACCACTGGGCTGTTGCTGATTACCTACAGCGCGCGGCACGTCACATTGCCTCTGGCACCGACGTTGAGCAAGCCTATGCGGTTGGCCAAGCCGCCGTGGAGTTCGCCCTAGAAGGTCGCAACTCGGTGATGCCTGCGATTATTCGCGAAAGCGTAAACCCATACAAATGGAGCATTGGCTCTGCACAACTAGCCGATGTGGCTAACGTTGAGCGCATGATGCCACGCGACTTCATTACTGAAGATGGCTTCCACATTACCGAAGCTGCACGCGAATACCTGTCACCGCTGATTCAAGGCGAAGACCACCCTCCATACGTGAACGGCCTGCCACAATACGTTCGTCTAGGTAATAAACTGGTTGCCAAAAAGTGCGACCCGTTCGATATTTAAATTTAAGAGCTTTTAACTAAGGAGTAACACATGGGTTACGAAGCAATCGGTCCTGGCAAGAACGCGCCAGACGAAGTACACGTTATTATCGAAATTCCTGCTGGCGGCGCGCCAGTGAAATACGAAGTCGACAAAGACAGTAACTGCCTTTACGTTGACCGTTTCATGAACGTTGCCATGCACTACCCTGCTAACTACGGTTTCGTAAACAAGACCCTATACGATGACGGCGATCCAGTTGACGTATTGGTACTAACCCCATACCCAGTTGTTGCTGGCTCAGTTATCAAGTGCCGCCCTGTGGCTTACTTGAACACTGAAGACGAAGGTGGTCTAGACGCGAAAATCCTTTGCGTACCTACCGACAAAGTTAGCACTGGCTACTACAAAGACATGCAAGACCTTGCCGATGTGCCAGATCGTTTGAAAAACGAAATCCAGCACTTCTTCGAGCGTTACAAAGACAACGAAGAAGGCAAATGGGTAAAAGTGACTGGCTGGCACGGTGCTGCTGAAGCCAAAGCTGAAATCCAGCGTGCGATTGAGGCTTACCAAGGCGAATAAGCCTTAGTAACGGCTTGAGTAACACGCTCACGCAAAAAAGCCCTGGAGCTTAGGCTCCAGGGCTTTTTTATTGACTGTGAGTGACAGCTATTGGTAAGCCACTAAAACTTTGAAGCCACTTTCTTGAACTAAGACTTCCCACCGCGAAAACGTGGCTTCTAACCACTGCTCATACGGCAGATGGCGATTGGCCACAATCATCAAGCGCCCACCAGAGCGAACATAGCGCTTCGAGTCTTGAATAAGGCGACGCGCGGGTTGGTAATCGGTGGCAATACCACTATGAAACGGCGGGTTACTTAACACCCAGTCAAAGCTACCACCAATATCTCGCGGAATATCGGAGTACACATCCGAAGCCACAACCTCTACGCTCTCAGTATTATTCAGCGCTAAGGATTCCTGAGCCGCGGCTAGCGCGACCGCGCTGCTATCGGCCGCTAATACAGACTCGGCGCCTTTTGCTATTGCCGCCAGACTAATCACGCCACCACCGCAGCCCATATCTAATACGCGGCCGTGTAGTTTGGGTAAATGTTGCAGAAGCAACTCAGTGCCCTTGTCTACCTGGCCTTTATTGAACAGACCGGGTTTAGCTGAGAGCTGCCATTGATCAAATACTGTCGGAGATAAAGCCTCTACATCAGGCAACGCCTGCTTGGGCTCGGAGCACCGCAACAAGCCGCAACGTTTAGCGTTACCGCACTTTTCTATAACCGCGAAGTAATCTGCCAACTGCTTAGGCGCAGCTTTAATGCCGCCGGTGTTTTCACCCACTACCCAAAGGTTAGCGCTATTTAGTTGCGGCACAATGCTGTGAAGCAATTGCTGTAATCGCGGTTTCGCTTTAGGCAGAAATAGCAGTACGTGTTCGGTACCGGCGGGCACGTTAGGCTCAACGCCAAATTCGCAGCTATCAAACTGACGGGCTACGGCCCACTCTTCGGAATAGAAACTTACCTCGCTCAACAAGGCACTGCTGCGCCAATCAGCTGGCGGGTTTAGTACAAACCACTGCCCAGCGGGTAATTCAGACTTCTGTAAAAGCTGTAAGGTCGGCGTCACGCCATTAACTCGCTGAAGTGATGAATCGCCAGATCAAAACTCGGCGTATTAGGGCCGCGTTTGCTGTCTGGGTGCAGCATTTGCACCACATGTTTTAGGCCGTAAGCCTCGCCCGATTTCAGCACCGGAATGCTATCGTCGAAAAATACCGTGCGAGTTGGGTCAAACGGAAACTGCTCTTGCATAGCATGCCAAAACGCTTGCTTCTCTTTGGCATGACCAAACTGATGCGAGGTCAGCAAGTGGTCGAACCAAGGCGCCAAGCCAGTTTCGGCCATCTTCAGCTCAACCACATCACCATGCGCATTAGAGGTAATCCAAAGCTGCTTACCTTGCGCTTTAAGCCATTGAAGAAAGTCTTCTACCGATGGGCGGATTTGAATGAGGTGTTTGATCTCACGCTTCAAGCTCATCACATCTAAGTTGAGCTGCTCGCTCCAAAAGTCGGTGCAATACCACTGCAAACTGCCGTGATGCTCCAAAAACTTGGGATACAAAGCCGCCTTCGCCTCGTTGTGGCTCAGCCCTTCACGCTCGCCCCATACCAGCGGAATATATTCCTGCCAGAAGTGGTTATCGTAATGCAGGTCTAGCAACGTTCCGTCCATATCGAACAAGACCGTATCAATTGCAGACCAGTTTATTTTTTCCTTAATAGAATTAGTCATCCCAAACCGTTAGCATTGCCGCACCCTTTCTATTGTAAGCGCCCACTCTTTTATGAGCATTGAAAATCCGGTCTTAAGTGACCTATTAAACCCTGTTGTCGATATTTGTGTTGGCGCGGGTGAAGCTATTTTGGAAATTTACAACAGCGATGACTTTGTAAATGCCACCGATGTGCAAACCAAGGGCGACGACAGCCCGCTAACAAAAGCAGACTTAGCTGCACACAAACATATTGTTGCGGCGCTTGAAAAGCTAACACCAGAAATCCCGATTCTTTCGGAAGAGTCTGGCGGTATTGATTGGGAAACCCGTAAAAGTTGGGATCGCTACTGGCTGGTAGACCCGCTCGATGGCACCAAAGAGTTCATCAAGCGTAACGGTGAGTTCACGGTAAACATCGCGCTGATTGAAACGCATGAAGCAGTATTAGGCGTGGTACATGTGCCCGCTCAAAATGAAACCTACTACGCCGCACGCGACGTAGGCGCCTACAAACGCGATGCCGAAGGCACGAATCACTTTATTCAAGTGCGTAAGCCCGCTAATAAGAAGCCAGTAGTCGTTGGTAGCCGTTCGCACCAAAGCGATGAATTGAAAGCTTATCTAGCACAGCTAGGCGACCATGAAATGACACCAATGGGCAGCTCGCTCAAGCTTTGCTTGGTAGCAGAAGGCAAAGCCGACCTTTACCCTCGCCTTGGCTTAACGAGCGAATGGGATACCGCTGCAGCACAAGCCGTTGTAGAAGTAGCCGGCGGGGAAGTAGTTACGCCAGACCGCAACCCACTGCTCTATAACGCCAAGGAAAATATTCTTAATCCCTGGTTTATGGTGTTTGGTGATGCCACTCACGATTGGTGTAAGGGCATTCCAGAGCAAGCCTAATAGCTTTGCGCTAACACCAATAAAAAAGGCCGCTTAATGCGGCCTTTTTTACAACTTAATCAGCAACTTATTGGAAAAAGTGCATCAAGCTAGCTTGGATATAAGTTGAATCGTCATCCGTGCCTGGATCAGCCATTTGGTACTCGATACGGAACTTATTTGTTCCCTCTTCGCCACCACCGAACATGATGCCCGCACCAAAGCCGAGTGTGGTTTCATCGTCAGTACCTGATGGACCACGCAAATCAACATTGCTTAAAAATGCACGGCCTACCAAAGAGAAACTAGAGCCGAATTGAATCTGACGAAGCAAACTCAACTTAATGATATTGCCCTTACTGCCATCCTCAAAACCATCTAAATGCGAGTAACCCACTTCAATGAAAAGGTTCTCTGTTGGCTGCACACCAGCAAAAAATTCGCCGTAACCAGAATTCTCATCGGAACCTCCCAAATCGGCCTCATACTGACCAATGGCAACCCCAACATATAGTTCTTCTTCAGCGGCTTGTGCGCTGCTAAGCGCAAAGAAGGCCGCAGCTGCAGCCAAAATATTACGGATCATTATTTATCTCCCCAAGGTTTAAATCTTTTCGCTAGCAGTTTCTGTGACCCTAGCATGAGCGCGACTATAACTTGCTTTGTGCTTTGCGACAACGGCGCCTTACTCTGGTGTTTTAACGGTCCGCGGCATAAATATCGTGAGTAGCGCCGGCACAATCAGCAGTGTCAGAACAGCCGACAGCGATAAGCCACCAACCACTACAGAACCAAGTCCTCTGTAGAGTTCAGAGCCCGCACCCGGAAACAGTACCAACGGCAGCATTCCAAACACCGACGTTAGCGTCGACATAAAGATAGGACGAATACGATTACGCGTCGCTTCCAACAAGGCATCACGACTTGCCATGCCATCTTCTCTGATGTGATGCAGGGTTTGGTGCACCAGCAGAATGGCGTTATTCACCACAATGCCAATCAAAATCACAAAACCGAGCATCGTCAACATATCCAACTTCTGACCGAAAAGTATATTCACAATACCCAAGCCGACCATTGCGCCTGCAGCGGCCAGTGGCACTGAAAATAAAATCACTAACGGATAGACAAAGCTCTCAAATAGCACTGCCATCACAAGGTAAACAATCACCAAGGCAACCAACAACTGCAACACCATGGCATTCCAGGTCGCGGTTAACTGGTCCGCTGTGCCTGAGATTCTCAGCTTCACATCACTCGGCAAGCCCTGCTTATTAAGCTCGGCAATAATGTTGTCCTGCACTTGCTCCATAGCAGCTTCTAGCGGCAACGCTTCGGCCGGTACAATTTCAAGCGTTACCGTGCGTTCACGTTCTAAACGGCGAATACTGCTAGGGCCATTGGTTAGTTCAACAGTTGCAAGAGCGGCTACTGGCACCACAGTGCCATCACTCGTAACTACAGGCAGATAGCCAATTTCTTGCGTCGCATTAACGCCTTCACCCTCGCCCTGAAGCATCAAATCAATGCGCTTACCATCTACATTCACTTCCGCAATGCGCAAGCCATCGTTGAAGGTATCCACGCTAATTCCCAGCTCTGCGGTGCTCAGGCCATTATCGGCTAGCGCTACCCGGTCCGGCAGCAAGCGCACCTCTGGTTCGCCCAATTCCAAACCAGGTTGTGGCCGCATTTGATGCCCCTGTTCCCGCGGGAAGCTTGCAAATACCAAACCTGCCGCTTGCTGAGCAACTTGATAGACCTCATTCAAGTCACTACCGGAAATATCGAGGTTAATCGCCCTCGTACCGCCAATACCCCGGCCAAATATCGACGGCTGCATCATCAAGCCAAACGTACCCGGTTCCATAAACAGCGGTCGCTGTAATACTGGCAGCAGCTCTTTAGTACGCGATGCATCAACAGAAGACGCGCCTACAAATGCCTGCGAGTTAAAAGACACAAAAAAGAAATTATCAATTTTAGGCGGCTCACCCGGCTCAGACTCCGGCCCTGTTTTATCCGCCCACAGATGATTTACCGCGTTTTCTAAGCCCTTACCCACTTGGGTTGTGCTATCCAAGTTATAACCTGGTGGCGGCAATACAAAACCGAAAATCAGATTACGGTTACCCTCCGGCAAATACTCTAATTTGGGAAGATATTGGTTCGTCACTAAAAAGGCCGCGCCGGTCACCAACGCCACCACGGCTAAAGCCAACATGCGACTTGATGAAACAACCTTGGCCAAACCCACAAACAACGCGCTAAAGCCACCCGCCAAATGATCAACAACAGGGATCGGCCGTTTCTTATATTTGTCGGTCATATCCCCCGACAGAAACTTCTTCGACATGGCCGGAATTAACGTCACCGCCACCAGCAAAGACAGCGTTACAGAAACCGAGATAGCCACAGCAATATCCCTAAATAGCTGCCCTACCTCTAGCTCCATCACCAGTAGAGGAATAAACACCATGACGGTGGTCAGCGCCGATACAAACACAGCGCCCCAAACCTCTGAAGCACCACGATAGGCCGCCTGAACTGCCGGCACGCCCTGCTGCCGTAAGCGATAAATGTTTTCGAGCACCACAATCGCGGCATCAACCACCATACCGACCGCAAACGCCAAGCCCGCTAGTGAAATCACATTGATAGAACGCCCCATGGCTGCCATGGCAACAAAAGATCCCACCACCGAAACCGGAATAGCCACTGAAATCACAAAAGTTGCGCCAAACGAACGCAAGAACAACATCAACATCAACGCGGCTAAGGCACCGCCCACATAAATGTTCTGTTTAACGAGGCTTATCGCAGAGTCGATATAAATGGTTTCGTCGTATACCTGTCTTAGGTATAGATCGTTTTCTGCCAACGGCCCTTCATTCAGCTCCGCCAGCGTGGTGCGCAAAGCTTCCATGGTGCCAATCACATTGGCGCCATTAGCTCGCACGGCATTAAAAGCTAAGGCAGGCTCACCCACATGGCGAATACGGGCATTCGGTTCTTGATAAGCAAAGACCACTTCCGCCACATCCGCCACAGTGACTCGGCTAGTCCTGCCTGTAATAGGGTCGCGTTGACTACGAACCACCACCTCACGCACCGCTTCGGGGCTCGTCAACTCACCTTCCGCGCGAACAATGTACCGGCGCTTACCTTCTTCAACATCCCCCGCCGACAACGACACATTCGCGGCACGCAAACGCGCTAACAATTCAGATACCGTTAATTGGTATGCCGCCAAACGGTCAGCATTGACCACCACCCGCATCTCACGCTCGCTGCCACCATAGATATTGACCAAACTCACTCCATTCACGCGTTCTACCGCAGGGCGAATATAGTCTTCGGCAAAATCACCGTATTCATGAATTGGCGTGGTATTACCCGCTTTGCGCTTCACCACAATCCAAGCAATCGGGTTATCTTCAGCGCCAGCAGTTTGGATAGCGGGCTCATCCGCTTCTTCTGGATAACCAGCAACTCGGTCTAAACGGTTCGACACCAGCAACAAAGCCCGGTCCATGTTTGTGCCAACGGCAAACTCGAGCGTAATCTCACCACTGTGATGGCGCGACAAGCTGGTCATTTCTGCCAAGCCCTCGGCGCCTTTCAACACTTCTTCTTGGCGACTCACAATCTCGCGCTCAATCTCAGCCGGTGCAGCGCCGGGCCAAGCAGTGGTTACGGTCAAGATTGGACGGCGAACATCAGGGGCCAATTGCACCGGAATGGTTTTAAGCGCCAACAAACCAAACATCACCACCATCAATACCGCCGACAGCACGGCAATCGGGCGCTCGATTGAAGCCTTAATAATGTTCATAGTTAAAAAGCCTTATGGCCTAGGGGAGACTTTTTGCCCGGGGTGTAGACGCTCATTACCACGCGTCACCACCACGTCTCCCACATTCAAACCAGAAGTAACTTGCATACGATCACCCGACGCAGCACCTAGTTGTACTGGGGTCATTTGCGCGACACCTTCAACCACCTTATAGACGCTAGTCATGCCACCTTGGCGAATAATGGCATCTTTGTGCACGGTTACCGCATCAGCACTATTCAGCGGCACTGCAACAGTCACAGTTTGATTAACCGTTAGTGTGGGCATTTGTCCGGGCACTAGCGGAATAGCAAAACGTGCTAAGCGTGTACGCGACAACGCTTGTTCCGCTGGCAAAATCGCTCTTAAATTCAACGCTAAAGGCTGACCATTCACCGTCGCTTGCACGCCTTCGCCCTGCGTTAGCTTCTGCAAGTATTGCGCTGGAATATCCGCCTCAACTTCTAAGGCACGGGTGCTCACCAAACTAACAACCGCTGAGCCGAGCGCCACCCACTGACCCTCATCAATATGACGCTCACTCACAATGCCATCGTAAGGTGCTTGCACACGCGTCCAGTCATAATCTTGTTGCGTACGCTTAACCTGAATTTTTGCGTAGGCCAAGCTCGCCTCCAATTCAGCGACTCTCGAGCTTGCCGATTGCACAGCTGTGTTGCGCTGATCAAATAACGACTCATTAAAAGCGGAGGTACCGCGCAAACTTTCTAAACGCTGCAAGTCTCGCTGCGCTTGCTGGGCTTCTAGTTGTGCTGTTTTCACTCTTGCTTGCCATTGCTTCACATCCGCTTTGGCTAAGGCCAACACCGAACGCTGGCGATTCTCATGCAAGGTAACGAGCAAATCGCCTTTACTGACAGCATCGCCAACATTTACATGCACGGTTTTAGCGGCAGCAGCCGTTCTAGAGGCCACTGGGCCTGCTTGTAATGCGACAATACGCCCTAGCACGTCAACGGTTTCTGAGGCTTGCGCAATACGCACCTCATCCACGTCTACAGGCGCTGGGAAATCAGCCGCTCCAGCAGAACCTGTAAAGATAAGAAATAGCATTGACATTAGCGCCAGCGAGCCCGCTGACCGTTTTACCAATGACATGTCGCCCCCAACTCATTAATTTAGCGCCATCATACCAGCGCCTAGGTTACGGACATGTGTCCTAAAACGCCAAGCAAGCGCTTGATTATTGATATTTCTAGCTTGCTTTAAGGCTAGGCAGTGCTACAACTGCTAATCCTGCAGCAAAAAAACATAAACCAAAGGGAGCATCCCCATGTTTGGTGCATTATTAAATTTTATTAATAAAAACAACCTTTTACCTGCAATCTCGGACACCGAGCGCGAAGCGCTTGAAGCCGGTACCGTATGGGTAGACGGTGAGCTTTTCTCTGGCAACCCTAACTGGGAAAAAATTGCTAACGAGGCTTACAACAAAATGTCGCCTGAAGAGCAGGCGTACTACGACGGCCCAGTTGAAGAGCTATGCCGTATGTGTAACGACTACGAAATCTCTACAACTCGTGAAGTTCCTCAAGAAATTTGGGACTTTATGAACAATAACGGTTTCTTTGGCTTCAACATTCCTGCGGAATTCGGCGGCAACAAGATGTCGGCTGTAGACAAATCAACCATTATGATTAAGGTGACCAGCGCTAACTTGTACGTTGGTACCTGCGTGGTAATCCCTAACTCTTTGGGCCCAGGCGAGCTACTTACCGAATACGGTACACCTGAGCAGAAGGCTTACTACCTACCTAAGCTAGCTAACGGCGAAATGTTCCCTTGCTTCGGTTTGACCGAGCCAACAGCGGGTTCTGACGCAGCATCTATTAAAGCCGAAGCGGTTGTTTACGCGGGCGACAATGGCGAGCCAATGTTGCGCATGAACTTCCGTAAGCGTTACATCACCTGTGCTCCTGTAGCCAACATGATGTCTATCGCTTGCCAGCTACACGACCCTGAAAACCTATTGGGCAAAGGCGAGTTTCCTGGCATTACCTGTGTATTGATCGAGAAAGGCCAAAAAGGCCTATACATCGGCGATCACCACGACCCAATGACCGTGACCTTCCCGAATGGTCCAATTGTGGGCCGTGACATTGAAGTACCAGTTGGCAACATCATTGGTGGCGTTGAGTGGGCTGGCCGCGGCTGGTACCAGTTAATGCAAACCCTTGCTGGCGGTCGTGCGGTATCTCTACCAGCTACAGGCCTAGGCATGGCAAAAGGCGCCGCTGCTGCAACTGGCATGTGGTCTATGACTCGTGAGCAGTTCAACATGGCTATCGGCAAGATGGACGGTGTTGAAGAGTTCATCGCTAAGATTGCTGGCGTAACCTACGCGCTAGACGCTGGCCGCGTATTCTCTTGCTCTTCATTAGATGCAGGCGAACGTCCTCCAGTAATTTCAGCGCTTATGAAAGCCTACTCAACTGAGGAAGGCCGCGAGCTACTGAAACACGGCATGGACATCTTTGCTGGTTCTGGCGTAATGGCTGGTCCTAACAACATCATGCAACGTGGCTACATCGGCGCACCTATCGGTATTACCGTAGAAGGTGCCAACATCATGACCCGTACCTTGATCGTATACGGCCAAGGTGTTGTTCGCTGCCACCCTTACTCGTTCAAGATGGTTGAAACCGTTCAAGCTAACGATGTGAAAGGCTTCCGCCGCGCATTGATCGGCTGGATGGGTCACATGGTTAAAACTGACCTACGTGTATTCTTCCGCTACTTCACCCGCGGCCTAACCGGCGGCGCACCGAAGAATGTAGATCCAGCGACTAAGAAGTACTACCGCAAGCTAGGCTGGGCGTCTTCACGCTTTGCTTTCTTGACCGAAGTTGCTTTGTTCCTAGTAGGTGCAAACCTTAAGCGTCGTGGCAAGCTGACTGGCGTTTATTCTGATGCACTTGCATGGATGTACTTTGCAATGTCTTCACTACGCCGCTTTGAGGCTGAAGGCCGTCAAGAAGAAGACCGCCCTGCGATGAACTACGCCGTTCAATACTCTTTGAACGAAGTACAAACCGCTATCGGCAAAATCTACGACAACATCAACGTAATGAACTGGTGGTTCCGTGGCATTGGTAAATTGCTATTCAAGCTAAACCCAATGATCGCTCCAATGCGCTTTGAAGACGACGCTGCCGTTGCAGCATCTATTCAGTCTCGCACTGGCACCTATGAGCGCTTGGTAGAAGGCATGTTCGTTCCTGACGAAGACGCACCAGGCACGGGCCGTTTGATGAAAGCTATTTACGCTATTGAAGCCGCAGCACCTGCAGCCGAGAAAGTAAAAGCAGCTGTTAAAGCTAAGAAAATTGAGAAGAACCCAGCTACCGCCAACCAACAGGCTTTGGACGCTGGCATTATTACTCAAGAAGAATTCGATCTACTGGCTGACGCCAATACTAAGCGCCTAGCCGCTTACGAAGTAGACGTATTCTCACCAGAAGCTTATAAGAGCCGCGGCATGCCTTACGACACCCCACTAGGTGGCGCTAAGGAAGCACTATTCGGCGACCAGGCTGACCTTAAAGTAGCTAGCTAATTAGCCAACTTTAAATAAGCCATAAGGCGAAAATAAAAAGCCCCGCTGAGTAATCAGCGGGGCTTTTTTATTTACCAAACTTTTTAAAACTACACTAATTGGGCTGACGCATAAATCAGCCCAAGCTCTTTATCGAAAACCGCTTTCCAACGCAGCTCAATATAGTGACCCGATTTATGACGAACACGGTTCACAAAACCGTCCATTGAATGCCCAGCAGAGACACTAGCGACAATATTCATACTCGACTCATAGTCCTCAGGATGAACATATTCCATATATGGAATCGCCAACATATCGCCAATTTCATAACCCATGACTTCCTGCCAGCGGTAATTCAAGCGCTTAAAATAGCCATCCGCTCCAACAATACTCAGTAAGTCTTGCGCTAGGTCAAACAGCCGATCAGCGTGATAACCGCGCTGAAGCATTTCTAATTCAGGCGAAAATGGCGGATGAGACGCCAACTGCTGCATATGTTGCTGCAACTGCTGAAACGGTAGCGGCTGGCTATACATATAGCCTTGGCCGAAATCACAGCCTAAAGAGCCTAACTTATTGGCCTGCGCGGTTGTCTCTACGCCTTCAGCCACCACTTCGTGCCCTGTGGCATGCGCCACCCTTACAACAGCGTGAATAACCTCTTGAGCCACTTCATCATGCTCAAGGTCGCTCACAAAACTACGGTCGATTTTTAAGCAATCCACTGGCATTTTCGGCAAATAGCCTAAGGCCGAATAACCTGTTCCAAAATCATCAATCGCAAAGCGAACCCCTTCGTCACGTAAACGCTCAATATTGCGCTTACTCAGCTCGTCGCCTTCTAGTAAGAACTGTTCGGTAATTTCAATCTGCAAGTTGTGGGGCTGCAAGCCATTTCTCTGCAGCTGCTCAGATACAGTGGAGGCCAACTGCTCGTTTTGCAGATCGTGACTGGTCAAATTAATTGAGAGATGCCAGTCATAGCGCTGTAACTGCATGCATAGGTCAGAAAATTCACTCAAACCTTTTTCTAAGGCATAGCTACCTAAACGCGGCAGCAAACCCTGCTCTGCGGCATCGCTCATAAAATCGTCTGGTGCTTTGATCGAGCCATCAACTTGTCGCCAACGCAATAAGGCCTCAAGTCCAATAATTTCACCACCGCGCAAGGCATGAATCGGCTGATAGTGATAAACCATTTGGCCTTCATCTAGCGCGCGCTTCAACTCACTTCCGGCTCGTAAACGCTTTTCCGCTTGCTGTTGCATCTCTTGCGAAAAGAATTCAATGCCACCTTTACGCGTACCATGTTTAACTTTGTACATGGCCATATCCGCTTCACGAAGCAGTTGATCGGCGGCAACCGAGCGTTCACCACTCAAACTCACACCAATACTCGCGCGCAGACTAATTTCGCGTCCCGCAAGCATCATGCTGTTCTCAACCTGAGTCTTAACCTGCTGCAAGCGACTCTCAATATCAGCGGCAGATTTAGCCTGCCAAACCAATACGAATTCATCGCCACCAAGACGAGCAATCGCCTCTTCAGCACTCGCAAATGGCCGCAAGCGGTTAGAAACTTCGGTTAAGAATTGGTCGCCGGCGGCATGGCCTAGGCTGTCATTAATCAACTTGAAGTTGTCAAAATCTAATAGCACTAACGCCAAAGGTTCTTGTAAGAATTGCGGATCTAAAACCGAAAACAAACCACGGCGATTAAATAATCCAGAAAGCTGATCATGCTCTGCTTCCCACGC
>JAPPPA010000281.1:0-8434 GCA_028817755.1 Gammaproteobacteria bacterium
CGATAAGTCATGCGCGCAGTAGCTCGGATTTTGGCGCTATGGTTCGGGTGGTTACCTTGCTCGGCTTCATTTACCAAGCACCCCGCATCAACGTTGCAGCCGCCAGCGCTGGATTTAAGATTGTTCTGATTTTTCCACCAACTATCGTAACTATGATTCACCGCGGCGATATTAAGCGCGGTGTCGGTTTTTTCTTGGCTATGTAATTCAACCACAATGGTTTCGCCTTCAACCGCGGGACTCCATAACTGACCATATTGGTTGCGATGAGCGGCGGTGTAGGGGCCGTATTGGCTGCTGCCGTTTGGGTTATAAATCCATAGTTGCTGGTCTGGCGCTAATTCGAAGCGGTCGAAGTGCAGGCTGGTTGCCGCTGAGGCCGGAGATTGGATTTTAAGTTGCCACACCTGTTTGTCACCGGCTTTGAACCTCTGGCCTTGGCTCATGCTGATGCGGTAATCCCGGCTGGTGCCAATAACAAGCGGTGCCGCGTTGTCTTGCTCCGCTGATTTTGCCAATTGACTGGCCGCATCCAGTGGCGGGAGCTCAACCGTTGATGTGATGAGTTGAGCCGTATCTAAACCAAGCGGGTTCGCCTGCGCAAACTGCGCAGATGCTGCCAGCCCGATTAGGGCAGCACAAGAAAGAAGCTGTTTCAGCATAAAGAGAAAGCCGACGGTCTTAGTCAGCTGTTTAGTTCTTAGAAGTGGTTACTTTAGCGTTTTCTGAAACGCCAAAACAGGGCTACTAGACTAAGTAACCAGGCACCGTTGCCGCCGCCCCCGGAATCATCATTTCCTACCGTACCAATTGGGGTGTTGCTGGAGCCTGCAGCAGAACAGCTGGCCCCGTGGTGATCACAACCATCTAGGGTCTGAATCAAAGTGTTGTTTGGCGCTAACCAGTCTTTTAGGCGTGTTTGTGCAGTACCGCCGCCTTCCCAGCCCTGACCAATCCAGCCGTAGAAATCTTGGCCGTTAGGTGTGTTGCAGTCTGCACTACCCGCAGACAATGCGCCGACTAGTCTATTTGATGGGTTCCAGATGCCAGAGCCAGAAGAGCCGCCTTCCGTGGTGCCCAAGTCCCAGCGTGACACGCGAACATAAAGCCCAAGTGCGTTGGTAGCGTCGGCCGGATTAGCAGAACCGTTCACAATCGCCATCGGATCATTTTCTAGGCTGATTTTTTTCACATCGCCCGCAGGGTGGTGAATGGCTACACCTGAGCCGAGGTCTGCGCCCGAGCGATCCCAGCCGCTCCAGTACGGGTTATACACCGCCGGTGGCTGTGCGCTTAGGCGCAGTAGGGTGAAGTCGTTAGTCGCCCACGTTGAAACCACTGTGGCCCCAGAAATGGTTTGGTTGATATTAGGTGGCGTGTTACTACCGCAGCTATTGGACTGGTATTGCCAATAAGTGGTGGCCGAGGCAGCGCCCGCATTACTGCTAATACAGTGGTTAGCGGTCAAGAAATATGGCGTGCCGTCTTGGTCGCTATTGTTGATAAGCGTGCCGCTGCAAGCGAAAGACTGTAGCAGCGTGCTGTAGATGAGCCGTGCAGTCGCGCGTACCTTGGTGCTGTGCCCGTCGGCCGTGCTGCAAGCAACGTTCACATGGCAGGAACCGGCGGCTTTGGTTTGCACGCTGTCTTCGTCTTGCCACCACGCTTTGGTGCCGTGGTTGATATGTGCAACTTGGATGTTTGAACGACTCTCGGCTGGCGATTCGACCTCTACTACGATGGTGTCGCCAATAACCTGTGGTGACCAAAATTCACCAATAGGGTTGGCGTGGGTGTTGGTATAAGGGCCGTGGGCTTCTGTACTGCCTGGCGCGTAAAGCCAAAGTTGTACGCCTTCAGCAAGATCGAAAGCAGAGAAATGCAGACTGGTGGAAAGTGCGTCAGGCGATTGGATGGCGAGGCGTTGCAGCGTGTTGCCATTACTGAGGACTTCGGTTTCAACATTGGCAAGGTCGAATACTGCAGGACGATTCAAACCCACTAACATGCCAGCTCTGGGGTCGGCTTCCGCTTCGGCAATACGTTCTACCAAGTCGGTAAATGGACCAATAGATTGGGTGTCGGCGAGAGAGACAGGGTTAGCGAGCTGGTTCAAGCCCGGCGGCAACGCGGCATTAGCTGTCCATGCAAAGGCTAGGCCTAAAATACTTAATAGTAGTGTGCGAGTTCGCCCCATTGGTGTGTCTCTCTATGTACCCCTAAGCTAAGTCTAGTTGAACATAAGTTCATTGAAAATCTAAAGCGCTCTTTTTGCCGTTTTTCAGCTTGGCGGCTGAAAATGGCTGACCAGCGGTTACTAACCGCGTAAATAGTTAGAGCGTTAGCGTAGTGCTTAGGTTCTATAAGGGCCTGTATTGCGCGCAAAAGTTCCGAGCGAACGGCGCAGGCCCTTAATCTTACTGAGTGATGTCTTCGCGTGTTCGCGCAAATGGGCCGCCCGTAATTAGGCGCACACCACGCTTACGTAGAATGTATTTAGACAACCAGCGTACTGTGACCAAAATTTTCTTATCGGTTTCCACCAAGTAGAAAATATGGATAAAGGCCCACAAGAACCAAGCAATCGCGCCTTTAAACTTAAAGCCGTATACATCAGCTACGGCATGGTTAACCGCAATAACGGCCATGCTACCTTGGTCGTTGTATTTAAAGGCTTTGCTGTCTTTACCTTGTAGCTCGTTTTTCAGGCGCTTAGCTAAATAGCTGCCTTGTTGCTTGGCCACTGGCGC
The DNA here is from genome assembly GCA_028817755.1 of Gammaproteobacteria bacterium. GTDB lineage: Bacteria > Pseudomonadota > Gammaproteobacteria > JAPPPA01 > JAPPPA01 > JAPPPA01. The sequence goes on from JAPPPA010000281.1 coordinate 2,751, forward strand.
AACACCCGGTAGTGGGCGATCACCTTGGTGTTCAAAGCAAGCTAGGTCACCGGCCACAAAAATGTCAGGGTGATTCGGCAGAGATAGATCAGGGTTTACCTTTACCTTGCCTGCGCGGTCTAGCTCAACACCGGTGCGCTTAGACAAGGCTTGGCCGAATTTAGACGCTTTTACACCGGCGGCCCAAAGAATGGTGTCGGCATCAATTTGGCGTTCTTCGTCATCGGCTTTAAGCGTGACTTTGGCACGCTCAATATTGGTCACCATGGCCTGTTTAACCACGGTTACACCCAGGTCTTCTAATGACTTCTGCGCGGCATCGCCTAGCTTCTTAGGGTAAGGCGGCAATACCTGCGGCGCGCCTTCAATCAGGTAAATTTCGCAGTCGCGTGGATCGATATTGCGGAAGTCTTTAACCACAGTTTTATGGCATAACTCGGCAATGGTGCCGGCTAGCTCCACGCCGGTAGGGCCAGCGCCAACCACTACAAAACGCATCAAGGTGGCGCGTTTTTCTGGTTCGGTTTCCAGCTCGGCGTTTTCCAGTGCGGTAAGAATACGGCGACGAATTTCTAGCGCGTGATCGACCGTTTTGAGGCCAGGCGCTTCCGCATTCCACTGGTCATTACCAAAGTATTGGTGCTTTACGCCGGTAGCTACTACGAGCTTGTCGTAGCTCAGTTCGCCGCTTTCATGGATCAGTACTTTGCGCTCTGGATCAATGTCATTCGCCGTAGACTGCAAAACCGTGGTGTTTTGGTTTTTGCGCAGTACCGAGCGAATCGGTGTGGCAATATCTGAAGCGTCTAGCGTTCCAGTCGCTACTTGATAAAGCAACGGCTGAAAGAGGTGGAAGTTGCGCTTATCTACAACCGTAATGCGGTAGTCTGTTTTACCTAGCTTGCTGGCGGCGTATAAACCGGCGAAGCCCGCACCGACGATAACTAAATGTGGCTTATTTTCTTGCACCATTATGGGTCGCTATGCCTGAGAAAAGCGCGGCATAATATCAGAAGACTCCTCCTAACTCAGTTCGCACCTTTTTAGCTTTTATGTGTACCGTTTTTTTTGCTTGGCAAAGTCGTAAAGACTTACCGTTAATTGTGGCTTCTAATCGCGATGAATTTCATCAGCGCCCGACCTCTGCGGCGGCTTGGCAAGCGGACGGTCTATGGTTCGGCGGACGCGATGAGAAAGATGGTGGTAGCTGGTTGGGTATAGCGAAGTCGGGTCGCTTTGCAGTGATTACCAATTTTCGTGATCCCGAAAACATCAAACAAGTAGCCCCTAGCCGAGGTGATTTAGTCCGTCGCTGGTTGGAAGGCGAAGAGCAAGAGGTTTTTTGTAACCATCTTGAATCCGCGGCCGAGGACTACAACGGCTTTAATTTAATGTTTGGCGATACCGCACAGCTTTATTACTTTGGGAGCGCGATTAGCCCAGCAAAAGTGCAAACGCTAGCGCCCGGTTTATACGGTTTAAGCAATGGTGTGCTCGATGAAGCTTGGCCGAAGGTAAAACTCGGTAAGCGTCGCTTCGAAACCGTAGTGGGCGCAGAAGAAGTTGGCTTTGACGTGTTGCGTGGCCTAATGAGTGATCGCCGTAAAGCGCCGGATGAAGCCTTGCCCAATACTGGCGTACCGAGAGAGTGGGAAAGCTTGCTGTCGAGCTTATTCATCGTAAGTCCTGCTTACGGCACGCGTGCAACAACTGTCTTTACGCTAAGCAATAGCGGCCAGTCCGAATTTATCGAAACCCGTTTTGATTCCACTGGTGAAGTTACCGGCCAAACCCAAGAAGCCTTTGCAATAAGCCATGTCTAATACAAGCCCCCAGCATACAAGCACCCGGCCGGGCTTTTGGGCATCGCCACTGTCGGCTGAGATGGTGGCGTCAGCCAGTATTCGCCTAGGCCAAACCGCTTTGCATGATGGCGTGGCGTATTGGACCGAGTGCCGCCCGCAAGAGGCTGGGCGAACGGTTGTGGTTGCCGAAGATGGAGAAACCACTCGTGACCTATTCCCGGCGCCATTTGATGCGCGCAGCCGCGTACATGAATACGGCGGTGGCGCGTTCTGCATTGGCGGCGGCTTTTGTTGGTTTGTAAACGCTAAAGACCAAGCGATTTATCGTGTGCCAGTAACCGGCGGTGATCCTGTACAGGTGTGTCGGGAGTCCAATACGCGTTTAGGTGATTTGCATTGGGATGGCACGCGGGCACGTTTGCTGGCGGTGGCCGAAGTGCATGCGCCGACTAGTCAGCATGGACAAGGTATTGAGAATAACTTGCTGGCGATTGATGTTGCCAGCGGGCGTATCAGCACACTGCAGTCTGGCGCTGACTTTTACGCCTATCCGCGCGTGAGTCCAGACGGCCGTCATCTCAGCTGGTTAGAGTGGCAGAACCCCAATATGCCTTGGGATAATACCAGCTTGTATGTTGCTGAGCTGGATATTGATGGCCTGCCGCTGCAAGCACAAAGGCTAGACGACGGAGTCGCGATATTTCAGCCAGAGTGGACGCCGAACGGTGAATTGCTGTGGAGTGCCGACCACGATAACTGGTGGAATATTTACAACCGCCAAGGTGCGCTTAGCCAAGAACAAGCCGAATGTGGGCAGCCACTTTGGAATTTCAATATGGCCACATGGGCGGCTAATGAGTCCGATGTGTTTGGGCTGTTTAGCGATAACGGCCAATGGCGATTGGCGAAAATTGGTGTGCAGCATGCGGAGTATTTTGCGCTGCCATTTAGTTGGCTGGACCAACTGCGCGTAGAAGGCGATAGTGCGGTTGCCTTGGCTGGTTCCGCTACCCGCGCCAGCTGTGTGATTCGTGTGGATTTGCGTAGTGGCGACTGGCAAACCATTAAACAAGTGGCAGAGGTGCCGGTGAGTCGGGCCTACTTGTCGGAGCCACAATCTATTTGCTTTGATACCACTGAAGGCGAGCAGGCCTACGGCCTTTATTATCCGCCGAGTAATGATGGCTACGCCTTAGAGGGCGAGCTACCGCCATTAATGGTGCGTTGTCATGGTGGGCCATCGGCGGCCACGCATACGGCACTAGAACTGAAATATCAGTTTTGGACATCGCGTGGTTTTGCCGTGTTGGATGTGAATTACCGTGGTTCCACCGGCTATGGCCGTGCTTATCGCCGCAGCCTATATGGCCACTGGGGCGTTAAAGATGTTGTCGACGCTGTAAATGGCGCTAAGTATTTAGCCGATAAAGGGCTGGTGAATGCAGAACAGCTCTTTATTTCCGGCTCTAGCGCAGGTGGTTTTACGGTGCTCTCAGCGCTCACGTTTTACGATCAATTTACCGCCGGCGCCAGCTACTACGGCATTGGTGATTTACGCGCGATTATGGATGACACGCATAAGTTCGAAGCGCGCTATGGTGACCAGTTGATTGGCCCTTATGACTCGCACGCCGAGGAATACATCAAGCGCTCACCGCTGTTTTCGGTAGAGCAGTTGAGTTGTCCGGTGATTTTCTTCCAAGGCTTAGACGACAAAATTGTGCCGCCCAATCAGGCGCAAATGATGGCAGATGCGCTCAAAGCCAAAGGCATTCATTTTGAGCACTATGAGTTTGCGGGCGAGAGCCATGGTTTCCGTAAACAGGAAACCATTGTTAAAACGCTAGAAGCCGAACTGGCTTTCTATCAGCGCCTTATATAGTCCGTTATTTAACCGTCACGGTAATTTGTTCTGACACCACCGGTGGGTTGTGCGGCACGTGATAGTGGTTGCCCAAGATCAGCTGCAGGGTGTGCTCCCCTTTAGGTAAGGTGATGGTAGTTTCGGTTTGGCCGCCGCCAAAATGCTTTACTTCACTTCCCATTGGCTTGCCAGCTTCAGGCACGGTGCCATCTACAATCAGATGGTGATGGCCGGTGTTTTCGCGTTCAATGCCCGCGGGCGAAACGCCCATGCCGCGTAAGCCAAATTGCACAGTAAAGGTTTCTGGCACTGTGGCGCCGTTAGCTGGCGAAATAATATAGGCCTCGGCACCAGCTGGCGACGGGCTGCTTAAGTCTTGGGCCAAAGCGTTGGCGCTAAAAATAGTCGCGACAATCGCGCTGGCGATTAGCTGATTTTTCAACATGGTTGGGTCTCCAAGCTGCCTAAATAGCTACGTTATTAGTAGTGATTATGGCAGTTGTTTCTTTAACCAGTTCCCAATGTCGTTAATTTCTTCTAGGGCGACCTGGTGTTCCATTGGGTAGCTGTGCCACTCAACTTCGTAACCGGCTTGTTTTAAGCGGTCGCGAGACTGTTCTGCATAGCGAAATGGAATCACAGGGTCGTAATTGCCGTGTGCCATAAAAATGGGGGTGTTTTGGTTTGCCGCATTGGCTTCGTCTTCAAGCTTTTCGTGCAGCGCCAAATAGGTAGAGAGCGCTAATACGCCCGCTAGCTTTTCTTCATGGCGCAAGCTGGTTTGCAAGGCAATCACGCCGCCTTGTGAAAAACCGGCTATTACAATGCGGTCGGCCGGGATGCCTTCAGCCTTTGCAGCGGCAATAAGTTTTTCAATTTCAGTTTGCGAGCCGCGAATGCCTTCTTCGTCTTGGCGGCTGCCAAAATCTAAGCCCAAGATGTCGTACCACGCTGGCATGACCATGCCGCCATTAATGGTGACTGGGCGTTGCGGTGCGTTAGGGAAAATAAACTTAATGCCGTGGTCTGCGGGCAAGCCCAGCATCGGCACTACCGGTACAAAGTCGTTACCGTCGGCGCCAAGGCCGTGCATCCAAATAACGGTTGCGGTGTGTTTGCCCGGTGCGTCTAGCACCACAGGGTTAAGCGGGTAAGTCATACGGCGGCTTTGCGGTTATGTTGAAAGCCGCCGATTGTAGTGACTTGTTACTTGATCTCAAAGCGCGCATTCACATTTGCGCTGAAACGGATTTCGCCGGTTTCGTAAGTTTCAGAAGGCGCGGCTTCGGCTGCGTCAGCATAAGCGGCTTTCATCATCATGCGCTGCGGGCGAGGGTAATGGTTGTTGCTATTAGCGCTAATGCTGAGCGGTTTGCCAACGCTCACACCGAGCGAGTCAGCAATGACTGAGGCATTTAGTTTGGCATCTTCTGTCGCGCGCTTTAGTGCTTCGCGTTTTAGCTCGGCCGCTTTGGTAGAACCTAGGCTAGGCGGTGAAACGTTGTTAATGCCGGCATCAAGTAGTTTCTCTGTGAGTGGGCCAATCTTGTCTAGCTCGCGTAGGTCGATAATGACTTGGCGTGAAACGTAGTAACCATCAAAGATTCGTTTGCTGTTGTTGTAACGGTATTCCGGACGAATAGTGCTGGCACTGGTATTGATGTATTTGCGGTCAATATTGAGCGAGTCAGTTACTGATAGTGTGCGACCGATTACGCTTGAGACTTCATCGCGTGCCTCTTGAATACGTTTACGGCGCGCTTCAATCGACACGGAAATCATAGCTTTGTCTGGTGCAGCGCTCACATGACCAACACCAGAAACATTAATATTAGGTGTGGCTTCTTCGGCCTGAGCGCTCAGCGGTAGCAGCACGGCGATGGCGAGCAATGATGCGGCGAAGGTAGAGGTTAGGTTTTTCATGGTCTGCCCCGATTATGTTTTACTAGCTAACAAGTTGAGACCTCTACAATAAAATTCTTTTGCCCTCATGCGGCGTTATTTTCGTGCTCAAA
>JAPPPA010000281.1:8444-13107 GCA_028817755.1 Gammaproteobacteria bacterium
ACCACCTTTTTGCGCTTGAAATCTCGATAGGAATGGCTTGTGTAGTGCTTTTAAACTTGTTAAATATGCTACCTTAAACTCATCATTGCCTTATTTCAGGCGCAACCCTTCGGGCCGGGCCGATTTTCCCTCATACTGCGTTATGTTTCGCTTATTTAGCCGGGCTAAACAGCGCTCAACACGCCTTGTCTGAGAAAAAATCGGCCTTCGGCAAGGAGTATTCAAATAGTGTTAACAGGCCCTAAATTGATTAAAAACTGGTGGCGAGGGCACAGCGGCATGATGAAAGCGGAGTGGCAGGGCGTGGAAATCGCCCGCAGTGAAAACACTGAGGTGGTGGAGGGTAATCATTACTTTCCGGCGGCTGATATTAACGCGGAATACTTTGAAGCCTCTGGCCACCGCAGTACTTGCCATTGGAAAGGCGAGGCGCATTACTACCATGTAGTAATAAACGGTCAACGTAATGAAAATGCCGCCTGGTATTACCCCGAGCCGAAAGCAGCGGCGAGCCAAATTAAAGGTTATGTAGCGTTTTGGAAGGGTGTGAAGGTAACAGCGACTTAGAGTTGATGGTAGAGCATCCAGGCCGTGCCGGACAGGCAAAGCAAAACGGCCGTACCGTGCATTAGATAACTAAAGCCACGGTATTCCGGTTTTTGAATGCTGATTAACTTTTCTAACCAAAAAAGCTGCCGTCGACGTTCAATACTTTGGCGGTATTTGTCGTCGTCTTTAAATAGCGTGACGCCTAAACAGAAGGCCGCTAGCGCCAAGGTAAAACCCGCCCCGAACAAAAATAGTCCAATGGCGAGTGTGTCTTGGCTCATAACGTTAGGCCGCTAGAGCGACCCGCCGAACATAAAGACTAGCTGCGCCACACCTGCAGCAAAGCCGAGCGCAGCACCCACCGTAATCAGCATCCATTCGTCTTCTTCAAATGCCGGGCGGATAAGGCCTTCAAACTGCTCTGGTGTGAGCTGCTGCATGCGGTCGATGATGGTGTTTTTCACATCCATCGCATCTTGTGCGTAGTCTTCAATATGGCGTAGCGCTTCTGGAATATTGGCTACGAAGGTCGCTACCGCTGCTTCCTTCATGCCTTTGTAGGCACCACCACCTACGGCGAGAACTACAAACGGCTTGGTAATACCGGCTTGCTCGTCTACCGCAGATTTAACGTGGCGAGTAACCAAATCAATCAGGTTGTCAGACAGTTTGCCGTTAATGATTTCTTCAATCATGTTGCCCGGCGTCAGAATCTCATCGGCAATCAGCGCGCCGTAATCAGCCGATACTTCTTGTTGGCGTTTATGGAATAAGCCTTGCACTGTGACTGGGCCGATCTTCTTAGGCTGCTGCGGCAAGAAGATCATTTTCAAAGCGATCCAGTTGGTGAGGTAACCCACCAATAAACCGGCTACGGGTAGTACCCACTGGTTTGGCCAGAATAGGAAAACCATGGCCTGGATAATGCCGAAGGCAAAACCAAAGTAACCGCCAGAGCGGCCGATAAAGACAAATTCTTTTTCGCCGGTTTCTAAGAAGATCCGATTTAACAACTCTTTGTCGCGCATTAAGTTGTTAATCACCATGTTTTTCACATCGAAGATGCTTTCGATGTTGTCTTTCATCTCGGTCATCAGAGACGAAACAATGGCCGGAGTTTCTCGTTGTACGTTTTTGTAAATGCGGTTCTTAGCAACTTGTGGCATACCTTCCCAAAGGCCGGGTTGGTAGCTGTCCATCACGTTGTCGACCACGTCTTTAGTCATTTGCAGCAGCGGCTTTTCTAGGTCTGCGGCAATACGTTCTGGGTCAAGGCGCTGGAATACTTCGCGCACGTTTACCAAGCGCTCAAGCATCAGGTCGCAGGCAATGCTAGCCATCTTGTGGGCTTTGCTTGGCACAATGCCCTGCCAACCTAAAAACGGTTTAATGCCGATGAACTCAATCGGGATAAACATCATCTTCAGCGCAATCACGTTGGTAACCCAACCGACAATGGCGCTAATAAAAGGAATGGCGATAAACGCCCAGGGGTTAGCCTGAAAGGCGTCGATGCCTATTTGTAAGAATTCTGGCATTTGCTGTTATCTCTGCACTTCGCTGTAGCGTGATTTTATCTATTTATGGCTTTCGCGGGCAATTAGACCGCTTTGAGTAATGGCAACGGTATAACGTGCGCCGGTTTTGAGCGGCATATAAACGCCGCTGCCGTATTGGGTATCTACCCAAGGGCGCCAATTACTAGGAATTTGCTCCAATAACTTTGGGTCATCTTGGGTGAGGTCATAAGCACTGCCGCGGTTTTGGCGACTTTCTGCGGCATCGGCATAGCGGCCGCTTAGGCGTTCTAACCGATATTGTGTGTCCAGGCCCAATACATTGGCCCAGCTATCCCATTTAATGACGTCGGCTTCCAGTCGCCATTGGTCGCCTTCTAATAAATACTCAGCTTGGGTGCCATCCGTTTCAGTTAGCGCGACGAGCCAACCTTTACTCAGTGGCTGAATAACGCGCACCTCGGCTACGGGTGCTTCCCAGGTGAGGCGCTGGTAACCATAAACGTTTAGGCCCAGTGAGCCCGTGAGTGCGGCAAGGCCGGCCAAGCCAAGTCCCATGCCGCCTTGTACTGATGCGCGAATGAGGTGGCGTTGTAGCAGATGTTTCATACCACCGAGCGCGAGCAACGCTGCCGGTAGGCCAACAATTAATGCAATCAGTGTCAGGGTGCCCATTTAATCCCCTTATAATGCGCGCATCATGCGATTTATAACGTTAAGTATCTTACTGCTAGCAGCTAGCGCCTGTGGTTTAAAAGGGGATTTAACTATTCCCGAGCGCGCGCCTGCGCCTGAGCAAACCCAGCAAGACGATTCAAAATAATATGGACTTCTTTACAGTTAAAGACGGTCAGCTTTTTGCTGAAGACGTTTTCCTTGGCGATGTCGCCGCTCAATATGGCACTCCAGCGTATGTGTATTCACGTGCGGCGATTGAGAGTGCGTGGAAAAGCCTAGATCAAGCCTTTGCATCACGCGAGCACCTAATCTGCTATGCGGTAAAAGCCAATTCCAACTTGGCGGTGCTAAAAGTATTGGCTGATTTGGGCAGTGGCTTCGATATTGTTTCTGGCGGTGAGCTAGCGCGTGTTTTAGCGGCGGGTGCAGATGCCAACAAAGTCGTGTTCTCTGGCGTGGGTAAAACCGTGGCTGAGATTCGTCAGGCTTTAGAAGCGGGTATTCACTGCTTTAACGTCGAGTCTGAGCCAGAGCTAGACCGCATTAATGCCGTGGCTGAGCAAATGGGCGTGCAAGCGCCGGTATCGCTGCGCGTGAACCCCGATGTGGACGCGCAAACACACCCCTACATTTCTACCGGCCTAAAAGAAAACAAGTTCGGCGTTGATATTAATGAAGCGCCACGCGTGTATGCGCGCGCCGCAGAAATGGCTGGTATCAACGTGGTTGGCGTGGATTGCCACATCGGCTCGCAGCTAACCGAGGTCACGCCGTTCCAAGATGCTTTAGACCGCGTATTGGCGCTGATTGAAACCCTAGCCGAGCAGGGTATTCGCCTACAGCACATCGATATTGGTGGCGGCCTAGGTATTTGTTACGACGACGAAGTGCCGCCGTCAGCAGACGACTATGCGCAAGCCATTTTGGTGCGCCTAGATGCGCATGAGTTGGGTCGCGATCTAGAAATCGTTATGGAGCCTGGCCGTAGCATTGTTGGTAATGCTGGTTGCTTGCTCACCACTGTGGAATTTCTAAAGCCTACCGAGCACAAAAACTTCGCGCTGATTGATGCGGCGATGAATGATCTGATTCGTCCAGCGTTGTACTCAGGCTGGCATCAAGTGCTGCCGGTTCAAGCCAATGAGAATGAGCCAACCGACCAGTGGGACCTTGTAGGCCCTGTGTGCGAAACCGGTGATTTCTTAGCGAAAGACCGTGCCTTAGCATTAGAGCCGGGTGATGTGCTGGCGGTGATGTCTGCAGGTGCTTACGGCTTTGTTATGGCGAGCAACTACAACAGCCGTCCACGCCCGGTGGAGCTATTGGTAGATGGTGACAGCGTGCGCGTGATTCGTGAGCGTGAGAGTGTGGAAAGCCTTTGGGCGGGTGAGTTCGTTTAGCAGGCTGGCTATCTGAACACGATCGTTTTATTGCGGTCCACAATCACGCGATCGTCTAAATGCCAAACCACCGCGCGGGCTAATACCTGACGCTCTACATCACGACCAATTCGACGTAAGTCATCGCGGCTATGGCGGTGGCTGACGCGCGCTAGGTTCTGCTCAATAATCGGGCCTTGGTCTAAATCGGCGGTCACGTAATGCGCGGTGGCGCCAATTAATTTCACGCCTTTATCGTAAGCCTGTTGGTACGGATCGGCGCCAGCAAAGGCGGGCAGGAAGGAATGGTGGATATTGATAATGCGCTCTTTGAAACGCGCCACAAAGTCGGCCGACAAAATTTGCATATAGCGCGCCAGCACAATCACATCAATCTCGTTACCTAGAATATCTAGCGCTTGTTGTTCGGCTTCTGCGCGGGTGTTGGCGGTGGAGGTAATATGCTCAAAGCGTAGGCCAAAGCGGTCGACCTCTTCACGCAAATCATTGTGATTAGAAATCACCACCGCAATATCGCAA
>JAPPPA010000026.1 GCA_028817755.1 Gammaproteobacteria bacterium
GCGCTGCATCAGGCGTTTGAGAAAGCCTTTGCGGGCGAATCACAGTACTTACCGGTTTACCCAATTAAGGTGAATCAGCAGGCTTCGATTGTTGAGCACTTGCTGCAATATCCTGCTGCACATGAAGGCCGCCCGGTTGGTCTAGAGGCTGGCAGTAAGGCCGAGCTTTCAGCCGTGATTGGCGTGGCGCCGAAAGGAACACGCGTAATCTGTAATGGCTACAAAGACCGAGAATATATGCAGCTTGCCTTGGCCGGTTTGGCCATTGGCTTAGATTTAACCATCGTCTTGGAAAAGGCCGATGAGTTAGATTTGGTATTGGAGCAGGCCGCCGAATTGGGCGTGGAGCCGCAGTTGGGTTTGCGCGTGCGCATGGCCTGCATGAATGGCGGCAAGTGGCAAAACACCGGTGGGGCAAAATCTAAATTCGGCCTGTCGGCGGCGCAGCTGTTGCCAATGCTGGAGCGCCTAAAGCAACAAGACAAATTGCATTGGGTGCGTTTGCTGCATACGCATCTGGGCTCTCAGGTGTCGGATCTGGCTGACCTAGAAGATGGCTTGTCTGAGCTGTTGCAGTACTACGTGCAACTGCGCCAATTTGGCTGTGAGATTGATGACCTAGATATTGGCGGTGGCCTAGCGGTGGATTACGAGGGTGGTGCCAGCGCGCACTATTACTCGATGAACTATGGTCTAGATGACTACGCGAGTTTGATTGCCAATTTGATGCGCGAACATGCAGAGCAGCATGTCTTGCCCATGCCGAGATTGATTACCGAGGCGGGCCGAGCCATGGCGGCTCACCATGCGGTGTTGGTGGTGGATGTGACTGGCTACGAGCCGGACTCAGAAATGCACCAACTCGGCGGAGGCCAAAACACCAGCCAAACATTGCAACGCGCCTTACAAAATATTCATGACCAGTTTGTCGCCGGTGATATGAATTTGGCGCAACGCGCAGAAGCCGAAACGGCTGCACGCGCGGCGTCATTAAATTGCCATGAGTCACGCTCGGTTGATAAGTACTTTTGTAATTTCAGCGTGTTTCAATCACTGCCCGATGTGTGGGCGATTAACCAAGTATTTCCGATTGTGCCGTTGCAGCGCCTGCATGAGGCGCCTAGCCGAGAAGGCGTGCTGGTCGATCTGTCTTGTGATTCGGATGGCCGCATTGATGACTACGCGGTTGAAGGCGAAGTCCGCCATTCGCTGCCGTTGCACCCCATTAAGGCCGGTGAGCGTTATTACCTAGGCATTTTCTTGGTAGGGGCGTATCAGGAAATCCTTGGAGACATTCACAACCTGTTTGGTGATACCAATGCGGTGAATGTGCTGCTAGATGAGCAGGCGCCGAGCGGTTATCGCTTGCTGGCGCCGGAACACGGTGACCGCGCTGACCAGCTACTAGAGCATGTGCATTTTGATGTGGATCGTTTGCGTGCCGGTTATCGCAGCAAGGCGGCCAGTGCGGATCTGACTGGCAGTACACGTCAGCGTTTGCTTCACATTTTGGAAAGCGGCCTCACCGGTTATACCTACTTAGAGGAATAAATGTGCAAAAAGTCACGGTGCTAGGTTTGGGTGCAATGGGCGCAGGCATGGCTGCCAATTTGCAGACGGCAGGCTTGCTACACGCGGCCTGGAATCGTGGCGCAGCGCGTGCTGAGCAGTTTATGGCGGATACCGGGTTTAGCTGCGCTTCATCTGTTGTTGATGCTGTCTCCGGCGCTAACGTGGTGTTGAGTTGTGTGTCGGCTGACAGTGATGTGTTGCAGCTAGTCGACGCCGCGGCACCGGCATTAACGGCGGGCTGCGTGTGGGTGGATAGCTCAACCATTTCGGCTGAAACCGCACGCAAGGTGGCGGCTTACCTTTCTAGTCTTGGCGTGTTGTTTTTGGACGCGCCGGTTTCCGGCGGTAAAGAAGGTGCAGAGAACGGCGCCTTGGCGATTATGTGTGGCGGTGAAGCTGCTGCTTATAACGCCGTGTTGTCGGTGTTCGAGGCCATTGGTGCGCGTTGGCAGTTGATGGGGCCGGTGGGCGCGGGGCAGGCAACGAAAGCCGTGAATCAGATTATGGCGGCGGGTATGAACCAAGCGGTGACCGAGGCCATGGCGTTCGCGCAGTCTCAGGGTTTGCCGATTGAGAAAGTGATTGATGTTGTGGGCAGTGGTGCCGCAGGAAATTGGTTTGTGAATCACCGTGGCCAAAGTATGACCGATGGGTGCTTTACGCCGGGGTTTCGTGTGGCCTTGCACCATAAAGACTTAAAGATTTGCCAAGACATGGCAGAAGCGAGCGGTGTGCCAACACGCGTGGTGGAAGAAACCTTGGCGGATTATCAGCAATTGATGGAACAAGGCTTCGGCGATGAAGATATTTCGGCCTTGTATCGCTTAAAGCGCCGTTAGCCCAAAACGCAGGCAAAAAAAACGCCAGCCTTACGGCTGGCGTATTCATGGGCATCTTGCCCAAGCAACGCCAATGGCGTTGCGTCCATGCTTGCCTAACAACTTCTGCTCTATCCCTCTGAGCACCGCCATTCCCTGGCGCCGTCCTTGGTATTCGAGCCCCCTTAGCCCGGTCCATAGTGTTGTTAAGCGATCCCCCAGTGGTGCACCGTTTTAGGTGCCACTAGATCCCCAAGTGCTGTGCAGGCTTCTTTCCTTGCCCCAATTTCTTACTGTGCAAAAGCTAGAGACTGGCTCACGGCCAAGGTGCTGCTGATTTGGCTAGCAATACCTTGTTGAGTACCAATCGCAGGCTTGCTGCTAATGACTACGCCGTTGGCGTCTACTACTACGGCCCAAGGTAGGGCGCGTACGCCGTATTGCTTAGCAAGCTCAGCGTCGCCCTCTAGCAAGTGCAGGTGGCCATAACCTTTATCTTCAAGCGACTTCTCTGCAGGTACGTCGTCTAAAACGTTCACAGCAACGAAATCAGTGTTCTGTTGGG
>JAPPPA010000031.1 GCA_028817755.1 Gammaproteobacteria bacterium
GTGCGTAACGGGTTTCTAATTCGGTATTTGAACTTTCCATAAGCGTCTCCATCTATGGGCTTTAGGATGACAGTGCTGGCAAAATAGCTGGCTAAACCAACATATTGAATAACGATGTCTACAGAACTCGCCACCGCTTTCGCTTCATTACAGCAACATTTGAATAATCGTATTATCGGTCAAACTGCCTTGGTTGATCGACTACTTATTGCCTTGTTGGCAGATGGACACTTATTAGTGGAAGGTGCGCCAGGTTTGGCAAAGACCACCGCGATTAAAGCGTTGGCAGAAGGTGTCGAGGGTGATTTCCACCGCGTTCAGTTTACGCCCGACTTATTGCCCTCAGACTTAATCGGCACCGACATCTTCCACCAAGAAACTCAACAGTTCGAGTTTCAACAAGGCCCGCTGTTCCACAACCTTGTGTTGGCGGACGAAATTAACCGCGCACCGGCGAAGGTGCAATCGGCCTTATTAGAAGCGATGGCCGAACGGCAAATTACCGTCGGCCAAACGACATACCCCTTGCCGCCGCTATTCTTGGTCATGGCTACGCAGAACCCGATTGAGCAAGAGGGCACCTATCCGTTGCCTGAAGCTCAACTAGACCGTTTCTTGTTATACGTAGATATCGACTTTCCGGATGCAGAAGCAGAAAGAAAAATTTTGCAGCTTGCGAGGGGCGAGGCCCAAAGTGGCCATCAAGCGCCAGCTGACAAGATCACTCAGGAGCAAATTTTCGCGGCCCGTCAGCAAGTGATGTCACTTCATATGTCAGAAGAAATTGACGAATATTTGGTGCAGCTCGTCATGGCAACGCGTAACCCTGGCGCTTATAGCCAAGATTTAGCGCGTTGGATTAGCAGCGGTGCCAGCCCGCGAGCCACGATTGCCTTAGACCGCTGCGCCCGTGCACACGCATGGTTGGCTGGCCGTGATTATGTTTCACCATCAGACGTTCAACTGGTTGCAAAAGACGTGCTACGTCACCGCGTATTACTCAGCTTTGAAGCTGAGGCCGAGGGCGTGACTGGGCCAGCTTGCGTTGATGAATTATTGAAGATTGTTCCAGCGCCTTAATTGCGAATGTCTGCGCGCGCGCCCAACGAAATCAATTTGAGCAGCTTGCTCGCGTTGCAAGCACAGGCTCGTGGCTTGGATTTATCCAGCCGTAAGCGGGTGCTCACGGATATGTCTGGCACCCATTTGTCAGGCTTTCGTGGTCGTGGCATGGAATTCGAAGAGCATCGTATCTATGAACCCGGCGATGATGTCCGTGCGATCGACTGGCGCGTGACCGCGCGAACCGGGCAGGCGCATATCAAACGTTTTCGAGAAGAACGAGAACGGCCGGTGTATCTGGTGATGGATATGGCGCCGAGTATGTTTTTTGCCACACGCGGTGTTTTTAAATCCGTACTCGCGGCAGAAGCTCTGGGCCTGCTGGGTTGGGCGGCCGTTGCCAACCGTGATCGAGTCGGTGGTTTTATTGCCACACCCGCAGGACTAACCGATATTCGCCCCGCAGGCGGCCGTCGCGGTTTGCTGCAGTATTTCGATCAGCTCGCCACCGTGCATAGCCAAGCTTTAGAGCAAGGGCAGGGGCAAGGACAAGGCAATGTCACGGTGGTTGACGCCTTAAAGCATCTGCAGCGTTTAGCACGAGGCGGCGCTGTTGTCGTGCTGATGTCTGATTTTCAGCAGTTGCCGCACACCGCCGCACCTTTGCTGCAAAAGATTGCCAGCCGTTGCGAGTTAATTGCCGGCATTGTTTCTGACCCGTTTGAGCGAGCACTACCTAATAAATCTGGCTTGCCTGTTGCTTCGGCAGACCAGCAACAACGCTGGTTCTTAAAGCGTGAACAGAAGGCACAGCAAGATTGGGCGCAACGTTTTGTCGAACGCGAAGCGTTTTGGACAAAGCAGCTGCAACCCTTTGGTACGCATTGGCTGTCGTTAGATACCGCGCAACCTTTGCGCGAACAGTTGGCGCGAGGCCTGGGTTTAGTACATAAGCGCCAAGTTGCCGAGCAAGTGCCTTTGCAGGTGTCCGGTTAATGAACGCCCCAGCTACTCAAGCCATTGATCCGCAGGCGCTGCAGGAAGCGTTAGCGCAGTTGCATGATATTAGTCAGCCAGCCGAGCCGAGCTGGTGGCCATTGGCGCCGGGTTGGTGGGGATTAATCGCGCTTGCGGTTGCCGTAGTGCTTGGCTGTTTCTTGTTCCGGTTTTGGTGGCGAAAAACAGCGTTAAAGCGGGCTGCTGCCAAGCATATGCAGGCGCTAACAGTCGCATCGCAAGAGTTAGATGATCACCGCTTTCTACAAGCACTCGCCGAAACCTTAAGTCGTGCTGCTAAGCAACGTTATCCATAAACCGTGGGTTTGTCCGATAGCGCTTGGGCCGAGCATTTAAATTACACGGGCAAAACCAATTACTTCACCACGAATGCCGGTGCGCAGTTGTTACAGGCACGCTTTGCCAAAGTTGTGGCGGTAGATCGCGAGCAGCAAATAACGGCTGTGCAAGCTTGGTTGAAGGTGGCGTTGTAGTGTTTGACGTCGATTTTAGCGAGTGGCTTTCATCTATTCATTTTGAGTGGATTCGGGTGCTGTGGTTGGCACCATTGCCACTATTGGTGTTGCTGTTGCCGGCGGCGGCCAGTAGTCAACAGGCCGCGTTAAAACTGCCGAATGCGGAAGCCCTAACGCCGTGGCTAGGCCGTGCGGGCAAGAAAAACAATCGTTGGTGGCGTCAGTTGTTGGCGCTTTTAGCTTGGCTTTGTTTGGTGGTTGCAGCTGCTCGCCCTCAATGGATTGGTGAGCCGATTGAGCTGCCAGCTTCTGGCCGAGACTTAATGTTGGCGGTTGATATTTCTGGCTCGATGGAAGAGCAAGATTCGAAAATCCGCGGCCGCTCGGTAAGCCGCCTGCAAGCCGTGCAAA
>JAPPPA010000264.1 GCA_028817755.1 Gammaproteobacteria bacterium
GCCGTAGGCGTTAATGCCGTCTGGGAATTCTTTGCGGGTGGCTTTTTCGATTTTGGCGGCTTTCTGCGGCTGCATCATGCCCTTGGTGCGTTTAGCCAACAGTGATTCCAAATCAATGCCGTCGATTAGGTCGATCGGGTCAAGCACATTGCCCTTCGACTTTGACATTTTCTGGCCTTCGCCATCGCGTACCAGCGCGTGTACGTAGACTTCTTTGAACGGCACTTCGCCGTCCATAAACTTCATGCCCATCATGATCATGCGGGCAACCCAGAAGAAAATAATGTCGAAGCCGGTAACCAGCACGCTAGTCGGGTAAAACTTCTCAAGCTCTGGCGTTTTCTCTGGCCAGCCTAGGGTTGAGAACGGCCATAGTGCCGAGCTAAACCAGGTGTCGAGCACATCTTCGTCTTGGGTGAGTTCGATATCGCCGAGATTGTGTTTGGCGCGTACAGCGGCTTCGTCTTCGCCTACGTAAACATTGCCGTCGGCGTCATACCAAGCCGGAATACGGTGGCCCCACCAAATCTGGCGGCTAATGCACCAGTCTTCGATATTGCGCATCCATTCGAAGTAAGTCTTCGACCAGTTTTCTGGCACGAATTTAATCTTGCCGGTTTCAACCGCTTCAATCGCAGGCTTAGCTAGCGGCTCAGCGCGTACAAACCATTGGTCGGTCATGTAAGGCTCGATAACCGCATTGGTACGGTCACCGCGTGGCACCATCAATTTATGTGGTTTGATATTGCCTAGGCAGCCTTCGGCATCTAAATCAGCCACGATTTGCTTACGTGCTTCGTAGCGATCTAAGCCTTGGTATTTCTCTGGTGCGTTGTCGTTAATAGCGGCAACGTCGGTGAGGATGTTGATAACCGGCAAGTTGTGGCGTTTGCCCATTTGGTTATCGTTAAAGTCGTGCGCTGGGGTGATTTTCACCACGCCAGTACCAAATTCCATATCTACGTAGTCGTCGGCAATCACGGGAATTTCACGACCCACCAGCGGCAGGGTAACGGTCTTGCCGATCATGTCGGCGTAGCGTTCGTCTTTCGGGTTTACCGCAACGGCGGTGTCACCCAACATGGTTTCTGGGCGGGTGGTCGCTACTGTGAGCTTGCCGCTGCCATCGGTAAGTGGGTAGTGGAATTCCCAAAGAAACCCGTCCTCTTCCTCAGAAATAACTTCGAGGTCAGAAACAGCGGTTTCAAGGACTGGATCCCAGTTAACGAGGCGCTTGCCGCGATAGATAAGGTCTTCTTCGTAAAGCTTTACGAAGACTTCCTGCACGGCGCCCGACAAGCCTTCGTCCATGGTGAAGCGCTCGCGCTGCCAGTCAACGGATGCGCCCATACGGCGTAGTTGTTTGCAGATGGTGCCGCCAGACTCAGCTTTCCAATCCCAAACTTTGTCGATGAAGGCATCGCGGCCTAGGTCGTGGCGGGTTTTGCCGTCGGCATTCAGTTGGCGCTCAACCACCATCTGTGTGGCGATGCCAGCGTGGTCGGTGCCCGGCTGCCAAAGCGTGTCTTTACCTTGCATGCGCTGCCAACGAATCAAGGCATCCATAATGGTGTCTTGGAAGGCGTGGCCCATATGTAAGCTGCCGGTAACATTGGGCGGCGGAATCATGATGCAATATTCGTCGTCACTCTTAGCGGTGGCGGCGAAATGGCTTTGGTCTTCCCAGTTTTGGTAAATACCAGACTCGATGCTTTTCGGATCGTAGGTCTTTTGCATGATGTTCCGTTGACTAAATAATGCTGCGCTGCGAAAAAATAGCCGCACATTATAGCGGCAAGCGGCGTATTTCAGGGCGAGTTGTTTGGGCTTGGAGCCTAGTCTTGGAAGATTGGATGGTCTTCGATGGTATAGCCGCGATCGCTAAACCATTGGGCTCTAGTTTCTAGTGTTGTACCGCTGGCGCTGGCTATTTCAGCGTAACGTTCAAAGCGACTGAAAGCGGTTATCGGTTTATCGCTAAAGTTAATCAGCAGGCTATTACGGACTAACTTGAGCATAGTACTGTTAGAGGTGCTTGCTAACGCTTGTGCCGCATCTTCGCAAACCGCAATTGCACCAGACTGTGGCTGCAATTGCGGCTCTAGATCGTGCTTGTTTAGTTGTTGTATTAGTGCGGTTTGCTTCTCTGCCGTTTCACAATGCACAACAACGCTAAAGTTTAGCGCGCGGACTTTTCTGATGAGTCGGGCACTAAAGGCGGTGGCGTCTACATCATCCGCTAGTAAGTAGCGGGTTACAGGTGTCACTATTTGCCTGCGCGGGCGAGCAAGAACTCAGAAAGTAATGGCACAGGGCGCCCAGTTGCACCTTTATGCGCGCCGCTTTTCCATGCGGTACCGGCAATATCTAAATGCGCCCAGCGATAGTCTTCGGTAAAGCGCGCAAGGAAGCAGGCTGCAGTGATAGTGCCTGCTGGGCGGCCACCGATGTTGGCAATGTCTGCAAAGTTAGATTTCAGTTGCTGTTGATAGTCGTCGTTGATCGGCAATCTCCACGCGGGATCGCTCGCAGCTTCCCCTGCGGCTAATAGTTCAGCAGCGAGTTCGTCGTCATTACCCATTAGGCCGCTAATGTGATGACCTAGGGCAATAATGCAAGCGCCGGTTAGTGTCGCCATGTCGACTACAACTTCTGGATCGAAGCGGCGGCTGTATTCCAACGCGTCACACAGGATTAGGCGACCTTCAGCATCAGTATTCAAAATTTCGATGGTTTTGCCAGCCATGCTGGTGACTACATCACCCGGTTTAACAGCAATGCCGTCAGGCAAGTTCTCTGAGCTTGGTACGACAGCAACAATGTTGAGCGGTAATTTTAATTCACAAGCCATTTGTATGGCGCCGAATACTGAGGCTGCTCCGCACATGTCGTATTTCATTTCGTCCATGCCAGCACCTGGCTTGAGGCTAATGCCGCCTGCATCAAAGGTTAGACCTTTACCGACTAAGCAGATCGGTTTGTCGTTAGCGCCTGCGCCTTTATATTCCATGGTGATGAGCTTGGCTGGCTGGCGGCTACCGCGTGAAACGGCTAGTAGCGCGCCCATGCCTAGCGTTTCCATTTCAGCTTCTTCAAGCACAGTCGTATTTAGGCGAGCGTATTGCTTATCTAGTGCCTGTGCCTGTTCGGCCAAGTAAGTAGGTGTGCATACGTTGCCTGGCAAATTCCCTAGCTCGCGCGCGAGGTTACTGCCACGGCCGATTGCTGCACCTTCGGCCACAGCGTCGTGAAACGCTTCATCTGCGGCGATGCTAATGCACTCTAAGGCGCTGCTAGGATTGTGGCTTTTAGTTGCCGTGTATTGGTAGCTCGCCAATGCTGCGGCACTCGCAAGCTGGCGCACGGCAGATTGGCTTAGGTCGCTATTATTTAAACTTAAAGCCAGTGCCGAAATAGCTTGGCTACTTTGTGTTTTGGCTAAGGTTTTTTGTGCTGCTTGTTGCGCATTTGCAATCACCCGCGCGTTTAATGAGCTTTCTGCGCCTAGGCCAACCAGCACAACTTTGCGCTTGTTGTGCCATAACATCTGTACTTGATTGCGGCTACCGGAAAAGTCGCCAGATTCCAATAGCGAGGCTAGCGTGCCTTCTAGCTGTTGGTTTAAAGTTGCAAAAAAGCCATTTGCTGATAGCTCTACACAAGGCTATGCGCCTGTAGCGCCGCTGCATAAGCCCACAATAAGCGGGGCGTTACCGTCTAGCGTTTGTTGTAGAGAAAGGGCTTTGATTTGCATGAGTTGTTCCTAAAATATTGGGAGCTAATGGTTGTTACTTTGCACCATAGCTGGGCGCGCAATGTTATATGCTTGTGCGATAGTGTCTCAACTGGTTTGTATCCCTCTTTATAAGGCGCAGCGTACTTTCAGTGGCCCGTATTCTTAATCGTTACCTGCTTAAGCAGGTGTTTGTTAGCTTTATTGGTGTGACTGCCATTTTAATGGTGGTGTTGATCGCTGCGCGATTTATGCGTTTTTTGGGTCAAGCCGCTGACGGTAACTTAGATCCTGCTTCTGTGTTTACCTTGCTGGGACTGACAACGCTCCACTATATGGTGCTGTTATTCCCGCCGGCGATTTTGATTTCTGTGCAGCTTGCTTTAGGCCGTTTGTATCGCGATTCCGAAATGCATGCGGTGATGGCTTGTGGCATTGGCGTGGGCCAGTTGTATCGGCCTCTGTTGGGGTTTGCCTTTGCTTTAACGGCGATTGTGGCGGCATTAACGTTATATGTGACGCCTTGGGCGGGGCAGTTTGCCGAGGAAGTGCGGGGCCGTGCCAAGCATGAAGCACAGGTTGGCTTTGTGGAGGCGGGGCGTTTCCAAAGTTTTGATCGTGGTCGAGCGGTACTGTTTGCTGAACAGGTGGATGAGGAAAACGGCGAGCTGAGAGAGTTGTTTTTATACAGCCGTGCTGATGTTGATTCCGCTGCTGACAGTACCGTGCGTGCGAGCCAGGGGCGTTTTGCCGTGGATAAGGAAACCGGTGATCGTAGCTTAGTGCTTGAAAATGGCTGGCGGTATCAAGGTGTTCCGGGACAAGCCTCTTGGGAGGTCACCCAGTTTGAAGAGCACGGTGTTTACTTCAATATTTCACCGCCTGATATTGTGATTAGTGAGCGCAGCTTGCGCCCTACATCCAGTTTAATGGGCTCGGATAAGCCGGAAGATCGCGCAGAATTACAGTGGCGCCTTGCTTACCCTTTAGCCGTTTTTATGTTGGTTTTATTGGCTGTGCCGATGTCTAAGGTTGAACCTCGTCAGGGCCGTTACGGGCGTCTGATTGGCGGTTTGTTGGCTTACATTCTGTATTTCAACGTCATGGGTATTTTGAAAGTCCAAATCGAAAAAGCGGCACTGCCAGAGTGGCCCGGTATTTGGGTTGCTCACGGTTTAGTGTTGCTTTGGGTGCTTTTTTTACTGTGGCGTGAAGGTGTCTTTGTGAAGATTCCGAACGTGAATCAACGTATGGCAGGTGGTTTAGACGAATGAACCATTTAACCAAATATCTCGCGGGTGCAACGCTAACGGGCGCAGCCTTGGTATTGATGGCCTTGCTAGCCATTTCCATGTTTCTTGGTTTTTTGGGCGAGCTAGACCATGTCGGCAAAGGTAATTACAGCCTAGGCATGGCGTTTCTGACCGTGTTGCTTGAAATGCCGGCGTTAGCCTATGAGATGTTGCCATTAGCGGCCTTAATTGGCGGCTTAATGGGGCTAGGTGCTTTGGCCTCAGGCAGTGAGTTAATCGTGATGAGCGCGGCAGGGATGTCGCTATGGAGTATTGGTCGAGCTGTAGCGCTCGCAGGTACTTTACTTGCTAGTGCCGCTTTTGTTTTGGGAGATTGGGTAGCACCTTGGGCTTCATTGGAGTCTGAAGTGGTGCGTTATCAATCCATTAGCGGCGCGCGCTGGGATGCGAACAAGCAGGATATCTGGTTTCGTGATGGCAATCGTTATGTCAACGTAAGTAAGTTGGCACAAGAGCGTGTGAATGGCCGAATCACGACGTTTGATGTTGATAGCGACGGCAAATTTAGCCAAATTGCGGTGGCGGCGTCTGCTGATATTGAAGGCAAGCGTTGGTTTCTGAACGACTGGCGTGGTGTCGGTTTTCGTCGCGATGAAGTCTTGTTGCGTGAGCAACCTCGCCAAGCTTGGGATACCAGCTTAACGCCGGAGATGATCAACTTGTTTGCGGTTGCTCCGCAAAGCTTTAGCTCCTATGAGCTCTTTCAGTATGTACGGTATTTGCACGACAATCGCTTAGACGCATCAGTGTTTGAGCAGGCGCTATGGCGTAAAGCCGTTGTACCGGTATCTATTGTATTGATGTGTTTGTTAGCGTTGCCGTTTGTAATGGGGCCGTTACGCGACTCGGGTAGCGGTCAGCGTTTGGTGACAGGCGTTGTAATTGGCGTGGTTTATTTTCTTGCCAACCAACTGTTCCGTGATAGCGCTCAGCTTTATGGCCTAAGCCCGTTATTTGGGGCTTGGGGGCCTACTGCGGTATTGGCCGTGATTACGGCCTTTTCGCTGCGTTTCGCACGCTAGGGAAGCTCTGATTGAGTAGGAGATTCTCTGGCTTTACACCGATTCCGTAATCAAGGCGCAGTTGCGCTGCTTTAGTCATTCTAAAGCAAGCGGCTGCAACGCAGAGTGCGGGATCGGTGTAAAGCCCCTTCGGGCGGGCTTCTCGCGCAAGTTGAACTGCGTTGCAAGCCTAGCGAAGGCAATAAGCATTCGGCGGCGGCTTGCGCCTTGCCAACTCACACGAGAAGATCCGCAGAGCATTTCCTATTCAATCAGAGCTTCCCTAGTGATCTAACTGAATTTTCTCAAGCGGCTGGAAGATGACGCTGGTTTTGCTAAGACGGTCATGCCAAGTGCGGCCAGCTGGGTCAATAAGAGCCCACAAGTAACCGAGCCCTAATACTCCCCAAGATAGCCCTGCAGCAATAAAACGCATTGCTGCGCTTAGCCAAGTCATGTTGCCGCCGTCTACATGTACGGCTTTAACTTTCCAAACGCGCATACCTAATGTTTGGCCGCCACGTGTCCAGCTCCAGCCATAAAAGAAAAACGTTGCCAGAATCCAGATCAACACCAATACAGGCTGGTTAATCTCCACCGGGTTGACTTGATTTAAGCTGCTGTGGCCGTTTTCCGGCACGGGTACTTGTAGCGCGATAAAGATTAAGCTTAGAAAGATATTTAAGCCTAGGATCAGTAATAAGTCGTAGCCGAGTGCCGTAAGCCGGCGCCAAAGAGGAGCGGGTTGCATCTGTGTTTGTCTGCGTAAAAAGGTTTCGAGGGCGTGATAGTATAGCCGCGCTTAATTGGCCGCGTCTGCAGTGCGGCTGTCACTCCAATCACAACGCTGACCAGCATGACTGACAACGCTCTACCTTCTGCCAATATTTATGGCCCTCAAGATCACGCTATGCGCGGTAAAGATTTGCCACGTGATGCGTTACAAGTGGTGAGCACCTTAAAGCAGGCCGGTTATCAGGCTTATATTGTTGGCGGTGGAGTGCGAGATACCTTGCTGGAGCTGCACCCCAAAGATTTTGACGTCGCAACCGATGCAACGCCTGAGCAAGCGCATGAGCTTTTTAGACGGAGTCGTTTAATTGGGCGTCGTTTTCGCCTGTTGCATGTTTATTTTGGTCGCGACTTTATTGAAGTCGCTACGTTTCGTGGGCACGCGCCTGAAGACGGCCACGAAAAGCATGAAGCGGACGATGAAGGCCGTGTATTGCGCGATAACGTTTACGGCAATATGGCTGAAGATGCGGTGCGCCGTGATTTCACCATTAACAGTATGTTCTTTGATCCTGACAAGAATGAAGTTCACGACTATGTGAACGGTATTGAGGACTTAGATGAAGGCTATGTGCGCTTAATCGGTGACCCTGAAACGCGTTACCGTGAAGATCCGGTGCGGATGTTGCGAGCTGTCCGTTTTGCCGTGAAGCTCAGTTTTGATATTCATCCAGATACGGAAAAACCGATTCCACGTTTGCATGAGTTGTTGGCGAATATTCCTGCGGCGCGTTTGTTTGAAGAAGTGCTTAAGCTGTTCCACACCCCAGTAGCGGTTGAAACCTATCATGAGCTACGCCACTTGCACCTTTTCCAGCATCTATTTCCGCAAACTGAGCGAGCGCTTCAAACTGAAGATGGTAGCTGGGTCGACCAGCTCATTGAACAGGCGCTTTCAAATACCGAACGTCGTTTAAAACAGGGTAAATCGGTTACGCCAGCCTTTGTGTATGCGATGTTTTTGTGGGGCCCAATTCGTCGCCATGAACGTATGCATAAAGAGGCAGGGATGAGCCCCGTGCCTGCCTTGCAGAAAGCGCAGAGTGAAGTGCTGCATCAACAAATTGCGAGCACTGCGATTCCAAAACGCTTTCGTGGCGGTATGACCGACATATGGTCATTGCAACTTCAACTAGATAACCCACGTGGTCGTCGTCCGCTGTTGGTATTAGAGCACCCGCGTTTTCGTGCGGCATACGACTTCTTGTGCTTACGGGCTGAAGTAGGGGATGCCGATCCTGAAAAAGCCGCGTGGTGGACAAAAATCCAAGAAATGGATGAGGCCGGTCAGCAGCAAATGTTAGCTGAACTGCCGAAAGGGCCGCGCCGCCGCGGCCGTCGCCGCAAGCCTAAGCCGGCAAATAACGCAAGCTAAACTTTACAAATGTGGGTAAAGGCCTTTCTTGGCTTAGGTAGCAACCAAGCCTCGCCTAGTCATCAATTGCTAAAAGCGGTTGCATGGCTTTCTACTCATAAAGCGATACGCCTCAAAAAACAGTCACCGCTGTATTCGAGCCCGGCGATGGTGTTAGCGGGCGAGTCTGCTGAGGGTGTGCCTGACTACCTAAACATGGTGGTTCAGATAGAAACATGCCTTGCCCCTGAAGAAATGTTGGCGGAGATTAAAGCGCAGGAACAGAGCCAAGGCCGCGACCTTGGGGCGCAACGCTGGTCATCACGTCCGGTCGATATTGATATTCTCAGCTACGGCGACCAGCAAATAAGCACAGAAACGCTTACGATCCCGCATCTTGGGATACCTGAACGCGACTTTGTGCTTTTACCTTGGCGAGATATTGCTGCCGATACAGTTATTCCCGGGCTTGGGTCTGTGGCAGACTGTGCAGCCTCGCTTTCGGGAATATCCGCACGAGTTGTAGCAGCGCGTTTAGCTGACAGCAAATAACGGTTTAACTTCGTATAAAAAGACTATGTATAGCAGCGTAGAAGATCTTTCGGCCGCAGCACCGGTAACAGTAAAAACTTTGCGTGAGATGCGTGAGAACGGCGAAAAAATTGCCTGCCTTACCGCATACGATGCCAGCTTTGCACAAGCGCAGGACTTGGCAGGTGTAGACGTGATCCTAGTCGGTGACTCGCTTGGCATGGTTATTCAAGGCGAAAAGACTACTGTGGGGGTGTCTACTGCAGATATTGCTTACCACGCGCGGGCTGTTTCAAAAGGCTTGCGTCGTGCGTTCATGATGGCCGATATGCCATTTATGAGCTACGCCACGTTGGACTTGGCTATTGAGAATGCCACCGCGCTTATGCAGCAAGGTCATGCGAATATGATCAAGCTAGAAGGCGGTGAGCAACAGGCTGAAATTGTTGAATACCTTTCTACGCGCGGCATTCCTGTTTGTGCACATGTGGGTTTATGCCCGCAGTTAATCCACAAGCTGGGTGGTTTTAAAGTACAAGGGCGTGAAGAAGCTGCCGCGGCACAAATGCTACGTGATGCTAAAGCGTTAACGGATGCAGGGGCTGATTTGTTGTTGGTGGAATGCGTGCCAGCTGCCTTGGGTCGCGAGCTAACCGAGCAAAGCCCGGTGCCGGTTATTGGTATTGGTGCAGGTAGTTCTGTCGACGGTCAAATTCTGGTGATGCACGACTTGATGAATGTGTTACCGGGGCAAAAGCCACGTTTTGTACGTGACTTTAGTCAGGGCACTCAGAATGTGCGCGAAGCGTTTTCGGCTTATGTGCAAGCGGTGAAGTCTGGCAGCTATCCGGCAGCCGCAGAACAGTTCTTCGCTGAGTAATAAGGCTAGCTATGCAAACGGTGAACTCGATTGCGGCTTTGCGCGAGCAAATCGCTGCTTGGAAGCGTGAAGGCTTAACGGTTGGTTTTGCTCCCACAATGGGTAATTTGCATGCGGGGCATATTTCGTTAATCACCGAAGCGCTAAAGTCGTGTGATAAAGCTGTCTCTAGTGTTTTTGTGAACCCGCTTCAGTTCGGGCCGAATGAGGACCTAGAGGCCTACCCGCGTACGCTGGCAGACGATCAAAAGAAACTGGAAGTAGCTGGCTGCGATTTGCTTTTTGCGCCGCCAGTACAGGAAATGTATCCCAACGGCCAAGCTGCCGTTACGACAGTTTCGGTTCCTAATTTAACCAAACACCATTGCGGCGTTTCTCGTCCAGGGCATTTTGATGGCGTGACCACTGTTGTCACAAAATTACTGGCTTTGGTGCAGCCTGACCGTGCCTACTTCGGCAAAAAAGACTTCCAGCAGCTACGTGTCATTAAACAAATGGTGGCTGATTTATGCCTTCCTGTGGAGGTGTTGGGGGTTGAGACGAGCCGCGAAACCGATGGCTTAGCCATGAGTTCGCGTAATCAGTACCTCACAACAGAGCAGCGGGCTGTTGCTTCCACCTTAAGAAAAACCCTCATCAATGCGGCTGAAGCATTGCAGCAAGGTGAAACGGTCGAAGCCGTATTTGAGCAATCACAACAAGCACTTACTGCCGTTGGTTTTAAACCAGACTATTTCAATATCAGTGATGCCGACACGCTTGAACCTCAGCAAGGGTGTTATCAAGCAGGGCAAAATTGGGTGATTTTGGCGTCTGCTTTTCTCGGAAAGGCGCGTTTGCTCGACAATATCGAGCTAATTGCCACAAAAACGCAACAATAGTTAGCAACCAGCGTCCTAGATAGGTAAAATCCCCGCCTAATATCACCAAGCAATTGCTTGGTAAGGCTCGGGAATAGCAAACACTGTTGGCCACAAAAGCGTGGCAAGGTGTTTTCACTTACTTTACAGTACTGCGCCTTTGAGGCCTGCCACCCATCAGGAAGGATTGGTGAGCAGGGCAATTCACTACAGAAAATATACGAGAGCCATGCAAATAACGCTGCTGAAGAATAAACTTCACCGTGCTTGTGTGACCCACGCCGAGCTGGATTACGAAGGGTCCTGTGCCATTGATACCGACTTGATGGAACTAGCCGGTATTCAAGAGTACGAAAAACTACACATTTATAACGTTACCAATGGTGAGCGTTTTAGCACCTACGCTATCTGCGCAGAGAAGGGCTCTAAAGTCATCTCTATTAACGGCGCTGCTGCACACAAAGCATCTGTAGGTGACCGCATTATTATTTGTACTTACGTCAGCATGTCTGCTGCCGAAGGCCAAGCGTACAAGCCGGCACTGGTTTACCTTGATGAAAATAATGAGGTAACTGGCACCGCAAACGCGATTCCGGTGCAAGCGGCATAACCCGCTTCAAGTCTGAAAAAAAAGCCCGCTATTAAGCGGGCTTTTTTATTGCGCGATTGTTACGTGTTTTAAGTGGAATGTTGTTGCAGAGCCCATTCGATATGCTCGCGGACGAGGTCGCTGCAATTGTCTAACCTTGCTTGTAGGGCTTGGATAACTGCGTCCGACGTTTTTGCGTTGCCTAAAGCGACAGCGATATTTCTTAACCATAATTCGTAGCCGGCACGGCGTAGTGGCATGCCTGCGGTGCGCTCCTCGAAAGTCGCTTCATCCCACATAAACAACTCGACCAAATCAACTTGGTCTAAACCATGTCGCGGCGCGAAGTCTGCTTCGCGGCTTGGCTCCGCATAGCGATTCCAAGGGCACAGCAGTTGGCAGTCGTCACAGCCGAAAATGCGATTACCAATCAGTGGTCGCATTTCCAGTGGAATGCTGTCTTTGTATTCAATGGTTAAGTAGCTAATACAGCGGCGTGCATCTAATTTATTGGGCGCCACAATCGCGTCGGTCGGACATATTTCGATGCATTTGGTGCAGCTGCCGCAATGGTGTTTTTCGAATACTTCGGTAACGGGGAGCGGTAAGTCGGTAAAAATTTCCCCCAAGAAGAAGAGGCTGCCTTGCTTGGGATTGATGAGCAGCGTGTGTTTACCAATCCAACCTAGCCCAGCATTGCGAGCCAGCGCTTTTTCTAATACTGGCGCACTATCTGCAAACACTCGGTAACCGTATTGCCCAACGCGCTCTTCAATACGTTTTGCCAGTTTATTCAAGCGGTTACGTACGGTTTTGTGATAATCGCGTCCGAGTGCGTAGCGAGAGATATAGGCTTTCTGTGGGTGATCTAGTAGTGCCTTGGCCGTTTCTAGTTCGTCATTTAGATAATTCAGGCGCACAGAAATAACGCGAATGGTGCCCGGGACAAGAGACTCTGGTTTGTGACGCTTGTCACCATGAGCTGCCATCCAGTCCATATCGCCTTGCAGGCCTTCATCCAGCCACGCGCTCAGATAGCGGCTGTCTTCTTCAATTTGAGTGTCTGCCACGCCAAAGCCGTCAAAACCTAATTCGTTGGCCCAAGCTTCAATTTCGCCACGTAAAGTCACCCAATCAGCCGTGTCTGTTTGTGAACTGGCAGATTTATTGCTTGAGTGGGTTGTGGAAAGTGGTTCTGTCACGTTAACTTCTGGCAGATTGAAAATAACGCGCATCGATGCGCGGCAAGCAAATTAATGGGAGAGCCGATAGGCAGCGTAGCATGTGGAATAGTTTACCAACCCAACTGTATACCGCAGAACAAGTCAGGCAGCTAGATAAGGATATTATCGAGAAGCAGCCAATTGATGGCTATGCATTGATGTGCAAAGCAGCTCAGGCGGCTTGGGAAGAGTGCGAGCAACGTTGGCCTGCTGCAGAAACCATTAATGTATTTTGTGGCACCGGCAATAATGCAGGTGACGGCTATGTATTGGCGACCCTGGCGCGTAAAGCGGGTAAAACGGTTCGTGTTACAGCGCTAGCAGACCCGGAAACGCTGAAAGGTGAAGCGCAACAGGCCGCACAAGATTGGCTTGCCGCGGGTGGGATATCTGAACCTTTTGATCCCAATCGTTCGCCTGAAATAGATGACGTAGTTGTCGATGCTCTTCTAGGAACCGGGCTTGATAGGAACGTAGAGGGCCAATGGAAACAGGCCATTTGCTGGATTAACGAGCGCCATGGTGAGCAAGTGTTAGCGCTCGATATCCCGAGTGGTTTGTGTGCGAATACCGGTGCTGTCTTTGGTGATGCAGTACGAGCAACCGTCACGATTACGTTTGTTGGCGTAAAACTGGGTTTAAGTACCGGTTATGCGGCTGACTTCCGTGGTGATTTAGTTTTTGCTGACCTTGGTGCTGCGGCGTTATCTGAAGCACCTGCTGCGGAAGCGGAACGTTTACAAATGGATGATTTTCGCCACTGGTTTG
>JAPPPA010000139.1 GCA_028817755.1 Gammaproteobacteria bacterium
ATATAGCGCTGGTCGGCATCCGTTAGTGAGCCAATGATGCCGAAATCGACCGCAATGTATTGCGGGTTCTCCGGGTCACGTACATCGACAAAAATATTGCCAGGATGCATGTCCGCATGGAAAAAGTTATCGCGGAATGTCTGCGTGAAAAATATCTCAACACCGCGTTCCGCGAGCACTTTGAAGTTGGTGCCAGCAGCTTTCAGTGCGTCGATATCACCAATCGGAATACCGCTGATTTCTTCTAACACCAGCACATTGCTGCTGCAGTAATCCCAGTAAACCGCAGGCACATAAAGCAGTGGCGAATTCTCGAAGTTGCGTCGTAAGGTTGAGCCATTAGCGGCTTCGCGCATTAAGTCGAGCTCGTCGAGGATGGTGCGTTCGTACTCCGCTACAACTTCTAATGGGCGCAGGCGGCTAGCGTCGTCGCTGTATTTAGCGGCAATACGCGCTAGCTCATAAAGCACCGCAACGTCACTGCGAATGGTGTCTTCAATACCGGGCCGTAGGACTTTAACAACGACCTTCTCGCCGGTTTTTAAGGTGGCGCGATGCACTTGTGCGACCGATGCCGATGCCAGCGGTTGGCTATCAAAGCTAGCGAAGAGCTCAGTAACCGGCTGACCTAGTGCCTTTTCAATTTGGGCTTGTGCGATAGCGCCGTCGAATGGCGGCACGTTGTCTTGCAGTTTGATGAGTTCTTCAGCGATGTCATCTGGTAGCAAATCGCGGCGGGTAGACAGGGCCTGTCCCAGCTTGACGAAAACGGGGCCTAGTTCTTCAAGTGCTAAGCGAATGCGCTCGCCGCGCGGGCGTTGCAATACGCCTGCACGGGTAAAAGAGTGATGTGGTTGTAGGCGGCCAATCCAGCGGGCTTTGCTTAGGCCTAGTGCGACCAACACTTCATCGAGGCCATAGCGCATAAACACGCGGTTTATTTGCAATAAACGGCGTGTTTGTTGAATGCCTATCATCAGCGAGGTGTGGCGCTAAGCGCGCTTAGCTTTGAGTTGAAAGATGCGTGCTTCTAAGCGAGCGACATCGTCGCGTAGCGTTTCAACGTTTTCACGAAATTCTTTAACTTCGTGAGGCCAGGCTAAGTCTTGGCTTTCGTCGCGAAGGTATTCGGTGCCATCTGAGAAAAAACTTTTAGCGGCATGCTGTGCCAAGCCGAATAAGCGTTTGCCAATTTGGCTGATTTCGTAAGCAGGCACGTCACCCACTACTTTGGCTAATTGTCCTTCCCAGTCGATCGGCGCTTCTTGTAGCAGTTTTTGAAACTGTTGCGCGACGTCGGTATTGCCTTCGATACGTAAATCACTGGCGATCATGCTGACTGCATCAGACTGACCTGCGGCCATGCGCATAAGGTCGCCTACGCCGGCTTCAATGCGCGCATCTGGGCGGTTTTGTTGAGTAGCCGGCTGCGGCGGCAGGCTCACCTCAATGGCGCCACTGGCCACGTACATACGCATGCCAATGCCCGCGTTGCGAATATCGAGTTGAAGGCTGCGGCCTTCGAGTGACGCTAATTTTTCTGCGGCTTCTGGGTGGTCTTTAACCACGCGATTAACCGCGATTTCTACCGCACCCAGTAAAGGGCTGCCTTCTAACCAGCTTGGATTGGCGCCCATTAGAATTTGTACCCGCGGTGAAGCGCGACAATTCCGCCAGTGAGGTTGTAGTACTGCACGCGGCCAAAGCCAGCTTCTTCCACCATGCCTTTCAGGGTGTCTTGGTCTGGGTGCATGCGGATACTTTCAGCAAGATAGCGGTAGCTCTCTTCGTCATTGGCGACTAACCGGCCCATGAGCGGTAGCAACTTAAAGCTGTATTGGTCATAAATTGGGCCTAAGCCCGGTACAACCGGCTTAGAAAATTCCAGTACCAATAGGCGGCCGCCCGGGCGCAGTACGCGATTCATTTCACGTAGGGCTTTATCTTTGTCGGTCACGTTACGTAGACCAAAGGCAATGGTCACGATGTCGAAGGTATTGTCTTCGAAAGGAATTTCTTGGGCGTCGATCTGCTTGAATTCAACGTTGCCCACGATACCTTTGTTAAGCAGGCGTTGTTTGCCTTGGTTCAGCATTTCCATGTTGATGTCAGACATCACTACACGGCCTTGGTCTTTTACCAAGCGCGACATGGCAATGGTGAGATCGCCGGTACCGGCAGCTAAGTCGAGTGCTTGCTCGCCAGCGCGTGGCGCGGCCAAATCAATCGCGTACTGTTTCCAAGCGCGGTGAATGCCCATCGACATCAAGTCGTTCATGACATCGTATTTACCGGCAACCGAATCAAAAACCTCGCGCACGCGGTCGGCTTTTTCGTTTACGGGCACTTGGGTAAAGCCAAAGTGAGTAGTCTGATCTTGAGGCTGTTTGGCGTCTGTCATGATGTCTAAAGCTAGAGTTCTGCGGCCTTATGTGGCGGCGCTTACAAAGGTGTAGCGCGCATCATACACCAGCTACGCAGGCCAAACCGTTTGCCCCGTTGTTGGATGAAGTTTCCTCGCCTGTCTCACTAGAACGACCGTTCATCGGAAGTAGGGCGCAATGAACTAATTGAAGAAGTAAGGTAAACGTTAGTTCAGTTTTGGTTTGGTCTGGAAGACGATGAATTTGCATGAAAGCAAGAGCCGTATTGGCTTAGCTGCATTAGCCGCAATGGTGCTCGCCGGGTGCGTAGATCCTTCGAATGAAGTTATTAGCGGTGGCGGTACGCCGGATATTACCCAGTGCGGCATCTTGCAAGGCGCGGGGGACGCGCGTGACCCAGAGAATGGTTATGTGCCTGCCCCGCCGCGCAGTTTTGGTGAAGATGGCCGTTCGCACCCAGATATCTTCTTCCTTGGCTGGGCAAAGCTAGATGAACGCTTGGAGCTTAGCTTTCCCGCTCGTGGCTACGATGGTGATGGCTTTGAAGACAAGCTGTATGTCAGCCGTGAAGAGCCCGGCGGTGGTTTAAGTACTTGGCAGCTGTTGCCGCTGCTTGATGAAAGTTGTGAAGACGAAGAGCAGATTCGAATTCATAGCTTCGATATTGGCCCAGATGGCAACACGCTGTACTTGTCGATGCGTCGTGATGGCGACAGCCATTTGGCGATTTACGAATTTAATATCAAAGCCTTTAGCTTTAACAAAATCAGTCCAGACCAGCCGCATAACTTTATTAATCCAACTTACGTAGGCGACGAAAACGGCCATCCACAGCTCTTTGTGGCTAAAACCGTGAGCGATGATGAAATTCTCAACAATTACGAAAAGGCGACCTTGGTAGATGAGTACGACCGTGCGCCAACGCCGCTGATTCATAAGCTCGATACGGTAACCGGCGACCTATTCCGGGTTGGTTTCAATAACTCACACCAATTAGAGCCGGTATTACACACGCGCCCAGACGGCCAGCGTTTGGTGGTCTTTACACAGTGGGAACACCAAGACAGCACCAACCGTTTTTCACTCTGGAAAATGCAGTCTGACGGCTCTGATAACTTCACCTTTTTTGGCCAAGAGTCCGCCACCGACCGTGGCAGCGCTGACTTATACGGCGCCCGAGAAATTAAGTCAGGCCCTTATGCCGGTAATGTGCTGATGGGTGAAGGTGCGCGTGGCAGCTTTGTTAGCGAAGGTCACGTGTTGATGACCGAGCGCGTGGATTTGGATTTGCGCTCAGACAAAATTTATCTGCAAAAAATGGGTGGTGACGGTAACGGTTCTGGCACCGGCATTGCGCGTAGCCCGGAGCATTTCAACGACGAAAGCTTTGTTTACAGCTATCGCGCCAATCAAAATCACACCTACGATCTTTGCATCAAAGACTATCCAGCCACCGCGGATGATGCAGTCGATATGGACGACCCGGGCAAATGTATTGCCGACAGCCCGTTTCTCCACTTTGTGCAGCCGCGCAGCTATTTGCCGCCGGCCAATGCCGCCACGCCGGTTTATCAAGGTCAGGTAGGCGATAGCCGTTCTTCATTTACTAACTCTGGCTTAGCGGGTGACGCGGGTTTTCTTACCCAGAAAATGAATGCTTCAGACAATGGCGTGCAACAACAGTTGGATGGCGTTGCGGCAGAAGATTTAAGCCTGCGCTTTGTTATTCCATCACATACCTTTCCGGGTAAGTCGGTCACCGTTGCCGGTGGCAATGGTGCGCGAGAATTGAGTGTGCCGGCGAGCGACTATTTGCCGATGCAGGAAGATGGTTCCTTTGGTGCTGTTTTGCGCCCCGGTTTGTACGCCTGGCAAGTGGCTAAGCGCTACCAACACAACGGTGAAGACTTATGGATTCCGGTGCGTGTAGAACGCCAAGAAATTAGTTTTGTGCCAGACCGCGTCAATGCCTGTAATCAATGTCACCAAGAGCGTGATCAAGCCAATATCGAATTCTTTGAGAATTTCGACTCGATTGCGACGCGCGCAATGAAGAACGCCGCGCTAACCGATCCGCAAACAGGTGCCGTCATGCCGAATATTGCTGATACGGCTGATTACGCTTACGACAATGTGCCGGACTTTCATGGTGACATTGCGCCGTTACTAGAAAAACCGCCAGTGAGTGGTTTTGGCTTAGGTGGTGAGTCTTGTGTGGACTGCCATGATGCGCGTGACGCGCTTAATCTCAGCAACCGTTCTGGCCCGAGTGCTGTGAATAGCACTTACTTGCGAATGCTTAAAGGCGCGCGTTTGCTTGAAGAAGGTACTGACAACAACGGTAAGCCACGTGACTCGGTGCAGCCATTTATGTACCAATCCATTAATCCGATGGGTATGGACAATAACTATCATCCTGCGCCGTTACTGTGGAGCTTGCTGCTGAATGACGATCTAACGGTGCCACCGGCTGAAGGTTATTCAAACAACAACCGCAACCTTGATCGCGAAGGTGACTATGGCGCGCAATACAACGCGCGCGTAAGTGATGAAATTGCGGCGATTAACGCGCAATACGATCACAGCAAACATTGGTCAGCGGAAGATACACAGGCCTTTATCAGTTACTCGGCCACCCAATTCCCAGTTGGCTTGTCTGATCGGATTGATTTCCAAGGCCGCGGTAGTGCTGGCTCGGCTGCAGCGCAGAAAGCCTTCCAAGTGATTGTTGAGAACTGCTACAGCTGCCACCACGACCTTGGCGAAGGCGGCGTGGATAAGCCGCTAGTTGAAGGTGGCGCGCGGCCGAAAACTAAGCGTTTCAATTCTGAGTTTGGTTTACGTGACGGCCAACTACGCTTGGTAGAGCGTAGCCATAAAGCGAAAGAAACCGATCTTGGTTATTCGCAATATATAGAACAAAGCAATCTCGAAAATGCACTGCGCCGTACGCTCACTTCGGCGTTGTATCGTATCGATTTTGATAATCCTGAAGAGTCAGAGCTATTGCTCTACCCGACCGATGACGGCTTGCATGAAAACATCGAGCACCCTCAGATCTTCGCCAAAGGCAGTGAGGAATATCAGGCGCTGTTAGATTGGGCGCTAGGTTTAGAAAAAACCAATTTGCCGCCGGTATTGGATCGTGGTGCTGATATCACTATCCGCTTTAATGAATACGATGATCCGCAATATCGTGGTGACTTTGAATGGTCAGACCCAGACGGTGATTTAGCGCAGCTGATTATTGAAAAGGTCGCGAGTAGCGAGCATATCCCGCAAGACAGCTTTGTGAGCCTGGTTTACAACCCGGCTGCTAACTTCAGCAGTTGTTCTGAGGCTGATCAGTACAGTGCGGACGATGAATGTCCTCCGCCAGCTAGCTTCACGCAAGCCAAAGCCAAGACCTACGCTATTTTGGGTGACCGCGGTACGCATACCGTTAATCTCACCGTTACCGATGGTCAGTTGCGAACCAGCTATCCGGTAACGGTAGAAATCAGCAAAGGCGACTACGACGTACCGCCGCCGCAAACAACCTTGCCCGATGCTTACGCCTACTTCACCGAGCGCGAAACTGGCGAGCTGAAAAAAATTGAAACCGACGGTACAGAAACAACCGTCGGCGTGATTGAAGGCTATAACAGTGGCTGGACGACCGTGTATCGCCGCCCAGCTTCGGCTTCAACCGCCTTTAACGGCTGGCTCTACTTTATGGAGCAAGATTCGCAAACCATTTATGTGGTGAACGAAAACACCGCCGAAGTGCTGTTCTCCTTCCAGCTAGATCACGAGCCCAATCGCGAAAGCGACAAGCATAAGCAAACAACCTACCTCATGTGGTGGCGTCCAGATGATGCATTCCTCGGTGGCGGTGAGTTGCAAGCGCTGCAAGAAAGCAAACTCGGCGTGAACCGTAACGGTATTTACTATGTGGGTCTTGGTAATGGCGGCTATGTAGATAGCAATGGCGAGATCGTGTTCGACGAAATGGTTACGCCGCAATACCGCACCAAGCTACAAGACGGCCAAGACACACTCAGCGTATATGTGTGGCGTAAAGCCACCTTTATGAGCAAGCTGGTGCAAGGCGGCATTGATCGCTTTAATGTGCTCAATCTGGTTACCGGCAAAGCCAAAGGCTTAACCGACTTTAGCTTCCCAGAGAAAACCGTAAATGGTGTCGACTATCCGGCGTATGACTACTTCAATGTGCGCGCAGTAGTTACCTCGTCTGACGGTGCCTTTTATGGCTTTAACCAAGACGCTCAGGCTGCGCCGCAGGTGTTCCAGTTTGATCCTTTGGAACAAATTCAGCAGCCGGTGTCGGTTCCAGATTGGCTAGTCAATTACATGGCGCAGCAACAAACATTGGCGACACCGTTCTTGGTGATCGAGCCAAGGAATTAAAGCCACGATGAAGACCCTAGCGAAAATCGGACTTTTGCTAGTGACTCTGCTGCCGCTAACGGTCGCGGCAGAGTCTTCGCCTTTTTATTACAAAGGGCCGTGGATTGCGATGAAGTTAAGCAGTGTTGAATCCACCGTGGACGGCGGTGCATTTGAGCTTGCTGGGCAGCAAGAGGGTGGTAACTTTTGGCGGTTCTCGCTGAACACGCTAAATCTAGATCGCGAATCAGAAGCCGGTGAAAACCTCACCGTGGTCGAAGACGTTTCCGTGCAAAGTTTGGCGGTGCTGCATGACTGGTTGCCGCTAGGCCGCTACGTGCGCTTAACCGCAGGCGTTGTCGTTAACGCCTTTAGCCGGGATGAGTTTAATGCTGATCTTGAGGATGCCGGCCAGTACACCATTAATGGCAACCTCTACAGCGGCAGCCAAATTGGTGATGTGGATGGCAGCTTTCGTATTGCCGACTTCGCGCCCTTTCTAGGCGTTGGCTTATTGTGGCCGGTTGGCCTGAATGGTTTTGTTAGTTTAGATGTGGGTGCCGTCGTCGCGGCGCAACCGGATGTTACGTTACGCGCGACTAATCCGGCATTTGATCAGGTACAAACCGACCTTAACGCTGCCGCAGCCCACCTCGAAGAAGAGGCGGGTGCGTTTTTCACAACATTCTCTTTAGGCTTTGGGGCTTACTTTTGGTAGTCAGATAGTAAGTTTCTTAGAACCTTAAGGCTTGCAATCCGAGAGGTAACGTTTGAATTCTCGCTTTCTGCGCTACTGACCAACTTGAAAAAGCAAATCCCGAACGTTAATGCGGTTATAACGGTTAGTTGTGAGAACAACGTTTGGGGCATCGCACTGTACGAAATTGCTCCTGCCGCAAGTAGAGCGCCAGTGCCAAAACTGGTGTAATTGATCAATGAGTGAACAGCTTGTCGTCGCTCGCCAAGCACGATTAACACATGGTCGATGGTTTGAGAGAGCCGTTCTATTTCTGAAGTTGAAAGGTGCGGTTTAAAGGTTGTGGCGCACCATTCTCTAACGGTAACGTCGACAGTGCCAACTCCCCGAATCAGTTCTGGGATTCCTCGTTGAGGTTTATGTGCTCTTCTGTACCAGCGCCTTACGCCGTCGAGTTCTGTTCTACTCAGGCGGAGATATTCGGCGTGGAACGCCTCTAATAACCGCCCATATTTATCCAAAAATATGGGCGTCATGGCTACAGAATGTATTGGCTTAGGTCTTCGTCGTCGACCAGTTCGTTGAGGTGGTCGTTAACGTAAGTCGCGGTGACTTCGACTTTCTCGCCTTGCTTGTCGCTGGCTTCGAATGAAATAGTTTCGAGTAGGCGTTCCATCACGGTGTGAAGGCGGCGCGCGCCGATATTTTCATTCTTTTCGTTTACTTGCCAGGCGACTTCGGCAATACGATTGATGCCGTCTTCAGCAAAGCTTAGGTCTACGCCTTCGGTTTGCATCAGGGCTTGGTATTGGCGAGTCAGCGCGGCGTCAGGCTCGGTCAGAATGCGAACAAAGTCTTCGGCTTTCAGCGCATTTAGCTCAACGCGAATAGGTAGGCGGCCTTGTAGTTCGGGAATCAAATCTGAAGGCTTGGCCATTTGGAAAGCGCCGCTGGCCACAAACAAAATGTGGTCGGTTTTGACCATGCCGTGTTTGGTGGTGATGGTGCTGCCTTCTACTAGCGGTAGCAGGTCGCGCTGAACACCTTCGCGTGAAACGTCGGCGCCAGAGGTTTCGCCACGGCGGCAGACTTTGTCGATCTCGTCGAGGAACACAATGCCGTTTTGCTCAACGTTCTCTAGTGCGATCTGTTTGAGGTCTTCTTGATTGACCATCTTGGCGGCTTCTTCTTCTGCCAATACACCAAAGGCGTCTTTGATTTTCATCTTGCGACGCTTGCTGCGGCCGCCACCCATTTTTTGGAACATGCCTTGCAGTTGCTCGGTCATTTCTTCCATGCCCGGTGGGCCCATGATTTCTACACCCATTGGGCTTTGTGAGACGTCGATTTCAATTTCGCGGTCGTCCAGTTCGCCTTCACGTAATTTTTTACGCAGTTTTTGGCGAGTGTTTTGATAGCTGTCATCGGTATCGGCATTGCCAGTTGGTGAAGGCAGCAGCGCGTCTAGCACACGCTCTTCTGCGGCCTCTTCGGCTCGGAATTTAACCTTCTCCATTGCGGTTTCGCGCGCTTGCTTAACGGCAATGTCGGTCAGGTCTTTAATGATTGAATCCACTTCACGGCCGACGTAGCCGACTTCGGTGAATTTGGTGGCTTCAACCTTAATGAATGGTGCGTTCGCTAGTTTAGCGAGGCGGCGGGCAATTTCAGTTTTACCCACGCCGGTTGGGCCAATCATCAAAATGTTTTTAGGGGTGATTTCGCCACGCAGTGGCTCGTCTACCTGCATGCGGCGCCAGCGGTTACGCAGGGCGATAGCAACGGCACGCTTGGCGCCGTCTTGGCCGATGATGTGTTTGTCTAACTCGGCCACAATCTCGCGTGGCGTCATAGGCGTAGCTAGGTCTAGTTGTTCAGTCATGGTATTGCTCAGAGCAGCACGCAGCGATGGTGCGGGCCGCAAAAAATTATTCGCTGTCTAACTCTTCAATGGTTAGGTTGCGGTTGGTGTAAATGCAGATGTCGCCGGCGATGTTGAGTGACTTTTCAACAATGTCGCGGGCGCTCATGTCGGTGTTTTCTACCAGCGCTAATGCGGCAGAGCGGGCAAAGTCGCCGCCAGAACCAATCGCCATCAAGCCTTCTGTGGTCGGCTCAACTACGTCGCCGTTGCCGGTAATGGTGAAGCTGTGATTCTTATCAGCCACCAATAGCAAGGCTTCAAGGCGGCGCAACATGCGGTCGGTGCGCCAGTCTTTAGCTAAATCTACCGCGGCGCGTAGCAAGTTACCGCCGTGGAGTTCTAGCTTGCCTTCAAAACGCTCGAGTAAGGTGAAGGCATCCG
Organism: Gammaproteobacteria bacterium; assembly: GCA_028817755.1. Classification (GTDB taxonomy): domain Bacteria; phylum Pseudomonadota; class Gammaproteobacteria; order JAPPPA01; family JAPPPA01; genus JAPPPA01. The sequence continues at coordinate 9,776 of JAPPPA010000139.1, forward strand.
CTGTGCCGCCAGCAAAGCCTGCAATCACTTTGCCGTTGTATAGGGTGCGTACTTTGCGGGCATTGCCCTTCATTACGCTGTTGCCCAGTGTGACCTGGCCATCGCCGCCAATGACCACTTTGCCGCCTCGGCGTACCGAGAGGATGGTGGTGCCGCACATCTGTTGCATGGCGTTTTCCTTGTTTGTTCGAAAGATGGCTAAGTAATAAGGGCTAGCCGGTCAAATTCAAGCAAAAAAGGCTTACTGAGGCTTACGAAAGCGCAGTGTCATACGGTCGCTTTCGCCGATGGCTGTGTATTTTTCGCGGTCTTGATCGCCGAGTCGGTAGGACGGCGGCAGTGTCCATACGCCAGCTGGATGGTCTTTGGTGTCATGAGGATTCGCATTAATTTCTGATTTCGCTTCCAGCACAAAACCGGCATTTTCAGCCATTTCGATTACCAGCGCTTCGTCCATATAGCCGATTTTGCGAGACTCGCTCGCGGTTGTGCCGGGTTTGGCTCGGTGTTGTACGACGCCCATAAGGCCGCCCGGTTTTAAGGCGCGAAAAGCGGCGTGGTAGACCTGCGGTAGCGAAAACTCTTTCAGCCAATTGTGATTGCTGCGAAACGTCAGTACCGCATCTGCGCTGCCCGGAGCAGCAATGTTTAACTGGTCTGGTGGTGCGAGCGTGCTGATTTTCACGCGATCAAATACGGCCGGGTATTTTTCAAAGTGAGCGCGCATTTGGCTTTCAAGCTTTGCACGGAAAGCGTTGTTACCAGCCGGGTCGAAGCTAGCGACTGTGAGTTGGCCTTTATCACGTAGATACGGTGCCAAAATGTCGCTATACCATCCGCCGCCCGGCCAGAACTCAACGACATGCATATCTGGTTCAATGCCAAAAAACGCAAGGGTTTGGGCTGGATGGCGTTCGGAGTCTCTGACTTTGCGTTTTTCCGTGCGGTGGGAGCCGTCTAAATATTCGCTGACGGCTGTTTCTATTTGGTTGTTTGAGTGTTCGGCACTTTGGCTGCTCAATGGCAAAGCGACAAGAAAGCAAAGTATGGCGCGTTGGCTAAGGGTGCGAATAGGCATAAGAGGCTCCTTATGACTTGGCTTTCCTCGCACGTGGATGCGCACTGTCGTAAACCTTGGCGAGGTGTTGGTAGTCCAAGTGCGTGTAAATCTGTGTAGTTGAGATATCTGCGTGCCCTAACAGTTCCTGTACGGCACGCAAATCACCGCTTGATTGCAGCATATGGCTGGCAAAGCTGTGTCTTAGCAAATGCGGGTGAATGGGTTTGTTTACGCCGCTTTGTTTGGCCCAATAATCTAAGCGAGCTTGAATGCTGCGTGGGCTGAGCGCGCCGCCGCGTTTGCTGATAAACAGTGCGCGACTGTCGGGTTTGGCGAGTTGCTCTCGCACTTTTAGCCAGGCTTGAATGGCATTGGCGGCTAGCCGCCCCACCGGTACGTTGCGTTGTTTATTGCCTTTGCCGTGGCGAATGCTGACGTTGCGGCCGCCGGGGTCGTAGTCGTATTTTTCTAGTTGAGCGAGTTCGGATAGCCGCAAGCCAGAGGAGTAAAACAGCTCGAGTATGGCGCGATCGCGAATGGCAACAGGGTTATTTGGATCTTGGCTGTGCTCTGGGGTTTCTGCCAGTTGGCCGACTTCTTCGATCTCTAACACTTGGGGCAATTTTTGTTCGCGCTTGGGCGCTTTAATACCGGTGCTTGGATCGTGATCGGCGTAATGGTGCCGCTGTAGCCAGCGGTAAAAGCCACGGATAGATGAGAGCAAGCGATGCAGGCTGGCTGCGCCAAGGCCGTCACGGCGGCGCTCGGCAACCAGTTCGCGAATGTGGTGCACTTGTAGCTGCTGCCAGGCGTTGAGGCCTTCGCTAGCGAGTAGTTTTTCTAAATGCTTAAGGTCGCGTTGGTAGTTACTGACCGTATGCGGCGACATGCGTCGCTCGGCCAGTAAGTGCTGGAGGTAGTCGGCCAGTTGCGTGGGTGCCGTACTCACTTAGTCCTGCGGGTATTTGCTACCAAGAATGCCGCCAAGCACGGCGCCAAAGCGTTCTAGCAAGGCGGTGCCGGGGCGGTCGGTAAAACGCATTTCGTCTTTACTGCCAAGTGCGAGTAGGCCTAAGAATTGGTCTTTGTAATGCAGGCTCATAATGCAGGCTGAAGATACGTCTTCAATATGTTGAGCAAAGCAATTCAAAACCACGGGTTTGTTTAAGCGGCCCATGAGTGTGCTTGGTTTTTGGCGTAGCTCATGCAGCTCTGTTGGGATTTGGTCACCGAGGCTGCCAGCGCTTAGCCAGGCATAGAAGTCGACGCTGAAATCTTGTGTCAGTGCGCGCTCAAGTTCTTGGAACAGTTGGCGTTCGGTTTTGCACTCGGCCAAGGTCACCAGCAGTTTATGCAGTCGCTGTGCGACGGCTTCGTTATTGCGCAGAACGTCTAGTAATTCGTTTTGCTCGGTTTCTAGTTCGGCAATGCGATCACGCAATGCAGACAGCTGCCGTGCCTGTAAAGAAATGCTGTTGCCTTCATTGCCTCCCAATTCCAGTTTGCGCAATAGCTCTGGGTTTTCGATAAAGAAGCGTGGGTTGTCTAATAGCCAGTCGGCTACTTGCTGGGCTTCTAATTCGGCGGGTGCTTCGCTGATATCAGCTTGTTCTAGGTTTTCGGCTGTATTGGTCATTTCTATAAATCTATTTCGGCATGGAAGACGGTTTCGGCTGGACCTGTCATCCATAAATCTTCGCCTTCACGCCAGCGAATAAAGAGGCTACCGCCGGGCAACTGAATTTCTGCTTCTTCGGCCAGTGAGCCCCAAAGGTGGTTTACCGCCATGGCCGCGCAAGCGCCGGTGCCGCAGGCTTGGGTTTCGCCTGCGCCACGTTCAAACACGCGTAAGCGTGCGGTTTTTTCATCGACGATTTGGGCAAAGCCAACATTCACCCGGTTTGGAAAACTTGGGTGATGTTCGAGCAACGGCCCAAGGCGTTCAACCGGTGCGTTATCGACATTGTCTACGGGCAAAACAATATGAGGGTTGCCCATTGATACAGCGCCGAATTCAATGTTGCCCAGTCCGTCGGCCACGCTATAGCGCGGTGCTTGATGGTCGGTGTCGAATGGCAAGCTGGCGGGTGTGAAGTTCGGTTGGCCCATATTCACACTGACAAAGACGTTATCTTTGTTGTGCAATAACAATGGGCATCACT
>JAPPPA010000253.1 GCA_028817755.1 Gammaproteobacteria bacterium
ATAAATATAGTAATATCGTATTTGTGTGTTTTTTTACCAAAAAACCGAAATGCCCGTCAGACGGAGCTTTGACCGACATTTCAAAATATTGCCCACAAAGTTATCCACAGAAACTGTGTAGAACTTTCAATAATTAGGCGATTTTATATATCGCTTCCGAGCCACCTTTATATTGAGCCAATATAGTGAGCACTTGCTCCGGCTCCCGCTCTTTTCTGACTTCAGCGAAAAGCTGCTCAGCTTGCGGGTAAGTTCGCGGCAATTGCCGTAGCCATTGCTTTAATCGTGAAACGGCATAATGCGGCTTGGCTACATTAGGCAGCGAGGTTAAGAAGTAGCGCGAGACTAAATCTAAGACTTCTTCCCAAGCCATAGGCTCGACTGTTTCACCACGCATTTCTGCCGCCACTTGCCGCGGTAAATCTGGGCAAGCAATCGCACCACGTCCAAACATAAAGTGATCACAACCACTGACTGCTTTACATTCGCGCCAATCAGCCACGGTCCACATCTCACCATTGGCCACTACCGGCACATTCAAACTTTCACGTAAACGCGCTAGCCATTCCCAGTGTGCGGGTGGCCTGTAGGCTTCTAACTTGGTGCGCGCATGCACGGTTACCCATGCTGCGCCACCACTCTCTAACGCTTGTGCGTTTTCTATCGCCAGTGACTTATCGTGATAGCCCAAACGCATTTTGGCGGTTACCGGCACGTCTTCTGGCACATTCTTACGCACGGCATTCACAATGCCGTAGAGCTCCTCCGGCCATTGCAGCAAACAGGCGCCACCGTTGTGGCGATTCACTGTTTTCGCAGGGCAGCCAAAGTTCAGGTCAATACCTTGCGCGCCCATCTTTGCGGCTTTGCGAGCATTCGCTGCTAAGGCTTCATGGTCGCTACCCAAGAGCTGTACGAACGTAGGAATACCGGAAAGGGTTTTACCTTTTAGCTCACCGTCATGTTCCAACTCCGGCGCAAAGCGTTTAAACACTTTGCGTGGGTAGGTCAGGTCAGTGACGCGTACAAATTCCGTCACGCATTGACCAATACCGCCCACCTCTGTGAGTAACTCACGCGTCAGCGGATCCACCACACCTTCCATGGGCGCGAGATGAATAGCAGCGGGAGTAAAGGATGCCGGCATAGGACAGATAGCTGGTACAGAATATTGAGAGCGCGTATTCTACGCGCCTTCATTCACTGATTTGACGGAAACCATGGCAGGTCTGTTAGGCAAAGCGTTAGGCGAACAACTGGTTCAAGCGGGTATCGCCACTGAAAAGCAACTAGAAAAGGCCAAAGAAAAGCCTCAGAACAAAGGCTATAAGCAGAAAACCGGCGGCAAGCGTAAAGGCAAAGGCCAACGTGCAAAGGCTAGAAAACCTGCTAACAACGGTGAAAACAAAGTTGAAGTCAGCGAGAAAGCCATTACTCGCCAAGTCAGCAAAAAAGACAAAGTAAATACCATTATTCGCGAAAACATTGTGGTGGCGGGCGAAGGCCAGTCATTCAACTTTGTCTTGGCGGGCAAGCTCAAACAACTCGACGTATCTAGCGAACAAGCCGAGCAATTAGCCAGCGGCGAACTCGCTATTGTGAAGTCTGACGTTAAACGTGACCCTTACGTACTTGTCAGCAATGCCGCTGCTGAAAAAATCAAAGCGCTGATACCTAACCGCGTATTGCTTTGTCAGGACGATGACGAAACAGCTGATACTGATAGCGAGCACGCTGAAGAAAGCTAACCTTGCATCGCAGCCTCTGCCCGCTACTATCGATAGCTGGGGCAATAGAGGCAATAGGCATGTCCAGTTTTAATGGTTTCGATAAGCATGCGGTGGCTTTTCTGCAGTCACTGCAAGCCAACAACACTCGCGACTGGTTTAACGACCATAAAAAAGACTACGAGCGCCTCCTAAAACATCCCGCTGCGGAGTTTTCAGCGAACATTTGCGCTGAATTAGAAGCCCTAACAGCCACGCCCATTTCGCATAAAGTCTTTCGCATTCATCGTGACGTACGTTTTTCTAAAGACAAAACCCCATACAACTGCCACCTGCATATTTCCTTTGTGCCCGAATACGAAGGTGCCACACCTCCCGCTTGGTTTTTCGGTTTAGAGACTAACCGACTTGTACTGGGCGCTGGATTATTTGGATTCGACAAAGAACAGCTAAGCCACTACCGGGAGAAAGTAGCCTACGACGCTAAAAGCCTAACCCGCGTATTAACGCCGCTACTCAACAGCGGTTATACGCAACCCGAGCCGGAGCTAAAGCGTGTGCCCAGTGGATACGACAAAGCCCACCCAGAGGCTGAATTGCTCAAACGCAAAGGGCTCACGCTATGGCATAGCTTCGACAACACCGAAGTAGCCACCTCAAAAAACGTTGTTGATGTGTGCATGCGGCACTTTGCAGCGCTACACCCACTGGTGACTTGGCTGGCCCAAAAGGTTTAGTGGCTCAGCGCTCGCTGAACTCACCGCCATTTTCACGTCTAAGCCCCTATAGACATACATGGCTTAGAAATATGAAATCACATTGGTTACCCGCTAGCCTATTCGCCACCTTATGCGGAACAGCGCTTTTTACCGATGCCGTTGCCGCCACCTTTAGTAGCGGCCCACAACAAACACAACTCGTAGAGCTATACACCTCTGAAGGTTGTAGTAGCTGCCCTCCTGCCGACCGTTGGTTGAGCCGCTACAAGCACAACCCGGAATTGTGGAAACGCTGGGTACCGATTGCTTGGCATGTGGATTACTGGGACTACTTAGGCTGGAAAGACCCTTACGCCAAAACCATTCATAGCGACCGCCAACAAAATCTCTACTTACTGGGCCAAACCCGGTCGGTTTATACCCCCCCAGTCGTGGTTGGCGGCAACGACTGGCGTGGCTTCGTCCTCGGCATAACCAAAG
>JAPPPA010000299.1 GCA_028817755.1 Gammaproteobacteria bacterium
CCTATGTACAAACATATTTTGTTGGCGATAGACCACGACAAAGATGGCGAGCAATTACTCCGTAAAGCGTACGAACTTGCCGCCTCACATAACGCACGGTTGACGCTGCTACATGTTGTCGACTTCATCCCTAGCGACGCAGGCGACCCTATGGGCTTCCAAGTCGATAACGGCTTGTCGCCCCAACTTTTGGCTACCGCCCGCCAATCACTAGAGGCGTTATGCAACGCCAACCCAGCACCAGGCGGACTATTAGTAGACACACATGTCACCCTAGGGGCCGCTCGCCACGAAATCGTCACCCAAGCCAGCAGTTGGGGCTGCGACCTTATTGTGCTTGGACATCATAGCCACCGAGGTTTAGGGCATTTGCTGGGACACACGGACGAATCTGTACTCCATCACGCACCTTGTGATTTACTAGCCATAAATCTCAGCCAATAATTACGACAACACCCACACTAGGAACTGGCAACTTATATGGCAGACTGGGCCATCGGCGACGTTCAAGGTTGCTATAAAGAGCTGCGCAAGCTCTGCAAGAAGATAGATTTCAACCCAAGCAACGACCGACTTTGGCTCGTTGGCGATCTCGTCAACCGTGGCCCTAAATCACTTGATGTCTTACGTTTTGTCTCTGACCTAGGTGATAGCGCCGAAGTAATACTCGGCAATCATGATCTACACCTACTCGCTATCCGCGCAGGTGTTACCGAACCACGCGGCGGCGACACACTCAACAAACTCCTAAAAGCCCGAGACTCCGACGAATTGCTCGACTGGCTGCAACGGCAGCCCTTAGTAAAAGCGCATGAAGATGGGCATCACGTGATGCTACATGCAGGCGTGGTACCGCAGTGGTCCGTGAGCGACGCCGTTAATTTCGGTGAAGAAGTGCACACAGTACTCTGTAGCAAGAAGGCCACCAAATTCTTCAACAAAATGTATGGCAACGAACCGGCCATTTGGGATCCAGCACTCAGCGGCGCTAAACGCTGGCGATTTATTACGAATACGCTAACCCGCGTGCGTTACTGCGGAAACGATGGCGAGCTACAACTCAAACATAAGGGCCCGCCCGACATGGCGAGCACTGACACTATTAAGCCTTGGTACGAATGGCGCCCAGCTGACCAACAAGAATGCATCGTGACCGGTCACTGGTCTGCTCTTGGTATTCGGCAAACAGACCAGCATGTGTCGATTGATACAGGTTGTGTCTGGGGTGGTGAGCTAACAGCATACAACTTGGAAGACAAAAGCTTTATACAAGTCGCAAGCAAGCAACCTAAAGCGAGCTTTATGAAGCCCAGCAAAAAATTCAAACCAAAAAAAGGCCCGCGTTGGCGGGCCTTTCTTCGAAGCGATTTATAAGTAAGGCTAGTCGTCTTCACCGCCAAAGCGGAACTTAACACCAACGTTTAAGCCTTCAACACGCAAGCCTGTGCTGCCTTCATCTTCTTCGGCTAGGTGAGTCCAACCACCAATAATTGAGAATACGCTGCTTGGCATAAACTCTATACCTACACCCCAGCTAAAACTATCAGAGCCTTCGAACAGCTCTCCGCGCACAATACCAAAGGTAGCATTCACACGAAGCCAACTCTTTATCTGCGTTCCCGGACGCAACAAAATGCCGTAGTAGGACTCGCCTTCACGTGTCTGACCCGCAGTATTCAAACCTGCCTGTAGGTCATCATCTAAACCATAGAGAAATTCGACCGCAAAATTTTCATTCGCCTGAAAACCAAAGCGCACTTGGTTGCCATCACCATCTGAAGAATTGCTAGTCGTAGTGGTATAAGTGGTCAACTTATACTCGGTCTTCTCTGCAGTAACGTAGTAGCTACCCGCAGCCGCCACATTGCTAAACAGAACGGCTATTGCAGCCAGTAAAGCGGCTTTAAATTTCATTGTGCTTCCCCCAAGAAGTAGGATTAACTGATATTGTCTTTTTGTTGCCTAAAAGGCATTTACGCGAAGATAACAACTGTCTTAGCAAAACACAACGAAAACGCCCGAAAAGGCGTATCTAAGGGGCTTATGAGTTACTGTCTTAAGTGTGGTGCACCCGCAGAATACAAAATTCCCGATGGCGACAATCGCGAGCGCTTGATCTGCTCTAATTGTGGCTATATTCATTATGAAAACCCAAAGAACATTGTCGGCGCCCTCGTCACTAACGACAAAGGCGAAGTACTGCTCTGCAAGCGCGCGATTGAGCCACGCTATGGGCTATGGACCCTGCCAGCGGGCTTTATGGAAGGCGGTGAAACCCTAGAAGAAGGCGCCGCCCGAGAAACCCGCGAAGAAGCTTGCGCCGAAATCGAAGTCGGCCCGCTACTCTGCGCGGTGAGTATTCCCTTTATTCCCCAAGTCTACGTCATCTTCATGGGCACCCTGCCAGACGGCAAGCACGCTGCAGGTCCGGAATCACTGGAAACCGCCTGGTTTAAACCCGAAGACATTCCTTGGGAACAACTTGCCTTCCCTGTGATTACTCAAGCGCTGCAATACTGGCTAGATGGCGGTCAGCCCGGCGCAACGTGGAGCATCGAATTCAAATCTAAAGGTAAAAACCCACCTTGGCCCGATCGACAGGCGCCGAATTCATAAAAACTATGTCACCACGCCCTAATCTTTCTTATAATCGCGCCCAATAGCTAAAAGAGCCAATCCAATGACTTACGTTGTTACCGATAACTGCATCAAATGCAAATACACCGACTTCGTAGAAGTATGTCCGGTTGACTGCTTCCACGAAGGTCCAAACTTCTTGGTAATTGACCCTGAAGAGTGCATCGATTGCACATTGTGCGAGCCTGAATGCCCTGCAGAGGCGATCTTTGCAGAAGACGACGTGCCAGCAGGCCAAGAAGCTTTCACCGAGCTCAATGCGGAGCTAGCCAAAGTA
>JAPPPA010000079.1 GCA_028817755.1 Gammaproteobacteria bacterium
GTCAGCAAGACGTATGTAACGATGAACGTAGTCATGTGTTTGCTCTAGAAGGCATCTACGCGCTAAACCGTTTATGGGAGCTAGGCGGCAAGTTGTCTTGGAAGCAGGGTGATGTTCGTCTAGGTCGCGGTAGTGGCGAATGGCTACGCACGTCCGTATTGCTTGCGGTTATGCGTGGGCGATACCACATTACGAACAAGTGGGATGGTGTGGTTGACTACAGATATCTCAGGGTCAATGCGACGCAAGACTCCAGGCATGGCTTTATGGTCGGAGTTGACCGCCATGTTGGTAAGAACTTAAAAGTGGGTGTTGGTTACAACTTTACCGACTTCAATGACGATTTAACCAACTTGGACTTCCAGTCTAAGGGTTGGTTTGTGAATATGCTTGGCAAGTATTAATCAGGCGTGCTGCCAAGCATCCTGCGGAGGAGCGGCTAGGCTCTACTTAGGTAGGGTCTAGCCTTTTTGTTTTCAGGTTTTTAAGTGCTTGAAATTTAAAAGAAAATATCAATTTCTGGGTTGTGTTTAGAGAGTGGTCCAAGTGCTCTAAATGGCTAATTCCGGGCTCTGTATAAATCCCCCGCAAAATACCCTGATTTTTCCTTGACACTGATAGGGTGAATCCATAGAATTGCGCCCTCTTTTCGGCAGGCCCAAGGTTTTGGGTGTGCTTTGTTAATACAAAATTTCGCTGCAAACGCTGATAAATAAAGGCGATTGAAGCAAAACATAGATGGCAAGTTAGATGTCGACTATTAACCAGTTGGTGCGCAAGCCGCGCAAACCTAAAACTTACAAAAGTAACGTTCCTGCGTTGCAAGCCTGCCCGCAGCGTCGTGGTGTATGTACTCGTGTATATACCACTACGCCTAAGAAGCCGAACTCGGCTATGCGTAAGGTGGCTCGTGTTCGCTTAACGAATGGTTTTGAGGTTTCTAGCTACATCGGTGGCGAAGGTCACAACTTGCAAGAGCACTCGGTAGTGCTTATTCGTGGCGGTCGTGTAAAAGACTTGCCTGGTGTGCGTTATCACACCGTTCGCGGCACCTTGGATTGTGCTGGTGTTGAATCACGTCGCCAGGGTCGTTCTAAGTACGGCGCTAAGCGTCCTAAGGGTTAAGGGTAGCGTCTAATGTCACGTCGTCGCGTCGCCGAAAAACGAGAAATTCTTCCAGATCCTAAGTTTGGTTCTGAAGTGCTAACCAAGTTCATCAACATGGTAATGGTTGATGGCAAGAAGTCGGTAGCAGAAAAGATTGTATATGGTGCTATTGAGCACATGGAAGGCAAAGGTATTGCTGAAGCTCAGGATAAAGTAACTGAGGTTCTAGAGCAGGTTGCTCCGCGTGTTGAGGTTAAATCTCGCCGTGTAGGTGGTGCTACTTACCAAGTGCCTGTTGAGGTTCGTCCTCAGCGTCAAGCTACTTTGGCAATGCGTTGGTTGATCGAGGCTGCTCGTAAGCGCGGCGAAAGCACCATGGCTGTTCGCTTGGGTGCTGAGATGGTTGATGCGCTAGAAGGTCGTGGTGCTGCTTGTAAGAAGCGTGAAGACACCCACCGTATGGCGGAAGCTAACAAGGCGTTCTCGCACTTCCGTTGGTAATTGTTTTCCTTGGCTTGGTTCAAGGGGAGTAGTAAACGAATTAAGTAGGACAGAAAAGTGGCCCGTCAAACACCAATTGAGCTCTACCGCAACATTGGTATTTCGGCCCACATCGACGCCGGTAAGACAACAACTACCGAGCGGGTTCTGTACTACACCGGCATGTCTCACAAGATTGGTGAGGTTCATGACGGTGCGGCCACCATGGATTGGATGGAGCAGGAGCAAGAGCGTGGTATCACGATCACTTCTGCAGCAACTACCACCTTTTGGCCGGGGATGGAAAAACAATTTGAACCGCACCGTATCAACATTATTGATACACCGGGTCACGTAGATTTCACCATTGAGGTGGAGCGCTCGCTACGAGTCTTGGATGGGGCGGTGATGGTTTACTGTGCTGTAGGTGGTGTTCAGCCCCAGTCAGAAACCGTTTGGCGACAAGCCAATAAATACCACGTGCCACGCATTGGTTTCGTGAACAAGATGGATCGCATGGGTGCGGACTTCTTGCGAGTGGTAGAGCAAGTTAAAGAGCGATTGGGTGCTCAGGCAGTGCCTATGCAGCTCAACATTGGTAGCGAAGAAGAGTTCACTGGTGTTGTTGATCTGCTAAAAATGAAAGCCATTTACTGGGATGAAGAAACCCAGGGTATGACTTTCAAAGAGGCTGAAATTCCAGCCGAATTGCAAGCTGAATGTGAAAGCTTGCGAGAAGAGTTGATTGAAGTTGCTGCTGAAGGCAGTGACGAATTGATGGAAAAGTACCTTGAAGAAGGTGAGCTAACCGCCGATGAGGTTAAAACCGGTATTCGTGCTCGTGTTTTAGCTAATGAGATTGTGCCGATGTTCTGCGGCTCAGCCTTTAAGAATAAAGGTGTGCAGGCAGTTCTAGATGCGGTAATTGAATATTTACCGTCACCAGTTGAAGTTCCGGCTGTAGAAGGATCTGAGATTGATGATGAAGAGAAAGCGTTAACGCGCGAAGCGTCAGATGATGCGCCGTTTTCGGCCCTGGCCTTCAAGATTGCGACTGACCCTTTTGTGGGCACGTTAACGTTTTTCCGAGTTTACTCGGGTGTTGTAACAGCGGGCTCTGCTATTTATAACGCCACAACGGGTAAGCGTGAAAGGGTGGGGCGGATTGTGCAAATGCACTCCAATGACCGCCAAGAGATTAAAGAAGTCCGGGCTGGCGATATCGCCGCGGCAGTAGGTCTAAAAGAAGTCACTACCGGTGATACCTTTTGTGACCAAAACGCCAAGATCGACGGACAATGAATAACGCTTACGAAATCGAC
>JAPPPA010000178.1 GCA_028817755.1 Gammaproteobacteria bacterium
TGTGCGTGCGGGCTACGTCTTGAATCCCCGCCAAGCGTTCTTCTACTTGAGATAATCGCGCCGGATCTAAATCAATGCCGTCGGCATAACGGCGAAGGCTGTCGGCGGCTTCTTGTGCCTGCACACTCGCGTTACTCACCATCTCTAGCGATTCGGCCAATGAGTCGTCTAACTCGGCTACTTTTTCCAGTGCGCGCTCGGCTTGGCTTAATAAGCTTTGCGCACTAGTTTCGTCGTTATAGAGCAGGGCGCTGGCGAGTTGGCAGTCTTGTAAAAGCTGGCCGGCATTGGCGAGTTTTTTATGTTCTTGCTCGAGTTCTGTCAATTCGCCTTCTTGTAAGGCTAGTTCATTGAATTCTTTTAACTGGAAGCCTAGCCAATCTAAGCGGCTATCACGGTCGCTACCGGCTTGCGCCAGCTGGTCGTAGCGCTGTTGTAGACTTTGCCATTCACGCCATTGCTGTTTCAAGGTCTGTAGCAATTCTGCATGTTGGCCGTATTCGTCTACTAAATCGCGTTGAGCGGTATTTTTCAGTAACGATTGGTGTTCATGTTGGCCGTGGATATCGACTAACAATTCGCCAAGCGACTTCAGCTGAGTAAGTGTGCACTTGCGACCGTTAATCCAGGCGCTAGAACTGCCATTGGCTTTCAGTACGCGGCGAATAGCCAGCTCACCGTCTTCATCCATTTCTTCGTCTTCAAGCCAGGCGCAGGCGGGCTTGATGGTGCTGACATCAAACTCGGCTTGAATTTCGGCGCGTTCGGCACCGTGGCGAATCATGCCAGTGTCGGCGCGCTCACCCAGTACAAGGCCAAGTGAGTCCATCAAGATAGATTTGCCCGCACCGGTTTCACCAGAAATAACGGTTAGGCCGTTAGCAAAATCCAGTTCCAGTTTGTCGATGATGGCGAGTTGCCGAACAGAAAGCCGTGTGAGCATGTTTTAGCTATGTTTTTCGCTGCGGTGGCGGCCCCAGCCCAGTTTGGTGCGGAGCAGATTAAAGAAGTCGTAGCCCTGAGGGTGGATCAGGCGTACATGGCTAGCGGCAGGCGCGATATGCACCGTGTCGCCTGCAGAAAGATTTTCTAAGATTTGGCCGTCCCAAGCTACCACTGCATCTGGGTGAGCATTCGGGCTTACCTCAACGTCGATACGGCTACTGCTCGGCGCTACGATAGGGCGGTCACCTAGCCCGTGTGGGCAAATGGGGGTAATGCCAATCGCTTGCAAATTGGGGTGTAAAACCGGGCCGCCGCCAGAAAGCGCATAGCCCGTAGAGCCTGTTGGCGTGGTAATAATCAGGCCGTCGGCACGGTGGCTACTAATAAACTGGCCGTCGATATGGCTTTCCAGTTCTAGCATCCGTGGCAAGTCACGGCTGTGAATTACTACATCGTTAAACGCCAAATGCGTGCAAATGGTTTGGCCGTTTTGGGTAATGCTGGCTTCGAGGATTAAGCGATCCTCGCGGATATATTCGCCGTTCAGTATTTGCGTCAGGCTGGCTTCTAGCGTTTGTGGCAATACGTCTACCAAAAAACCGAGGCGGCCTAAGTTCACACCTAAGATGGGGGTGCCGCTATGTAGCATGTCTCGGGCAGCGCCGAGTAGAGTGCCGTCACCGCCGACAACAATCGTAAGGTCGACGTGTTTGCCAAGCTCTTTGCGGTTAACTAAGGGCAGTTTTTTATCTAATTGCGCGCCATTGGCTTCATCCAGCAACACTTCCACTTTGTGTTTTGCCAGCACAGACGCCAGCGTAGACAGCGCTTCTTGGAGTGGCTGTTGCTGTTCTGCGGGCAGATGTTGTGGGTGTTTGGCAATAATGCCAACCGTTTTAAAGGTCATGGAGCCTAATCGTGCTGACGGTAACGTTGTATTAATAGGGTGAAATTACCGCAAAGTGGCGGTTTTGTCAGTAGCTTGACAGCGCCGCAGGTGAAAGGCAGATTTGCGCCATGAGCGAGACAGCACCATCCCTTCATAACCCCGATCTGAACGAGCGCTCCCGCGCGCTGCTTAAAAACTTAATTGAGCGCTATATCAGCGACGGCCAGCCCGTGGGTTCAAAGACCCTAGCGCAGGACTATTCGCAGTCAACGGGTAAAGGGTTAAGCCCAGCCACCATCCGCAATGTGATGGGCGATTTGGAAGGCGCAGGTTTGATTGCTTCGCCGCATACCTCGGCCGGTCGTATTCCTACGCAACAAGGGCTACGCTTCTTTGTGGACTCCTTGCTTAAGGTAGAACCATTAGAAGGCGCGGCGCTAAACCTGCTACAGAAAGAGCTACAGCAAGGCGATTTGGATTCATCCAATATTGTTGAAGTCGCCTCTGGCATGTTGTCGGAAATCACCCATATGGCGGGTTTGGTGACCGTGCCAAAGCAGGACCTGTCTGCGCTGCGCCAAATTGAGTTTTTGCCGCTGAGTGACCGCCGTGTATTGGCTGTGCTGGTGACTAATGATCATGATGTGCAAAACCGCGTGATTGATGTTGATCGTGAATATAGCCGCGATGAGTTGCAGCAGTTGGCTGGTTATCTGAATGCCAATTTGTCTGGTTTAAGCATGTGCGATGTACGTCGCCGCTTGTTGGCCGAAATGACTACTGCGCGTGAAACCATGAACAAGATGATGGCCGATGCGGTGGGTATGGCTGAAAAAGCCTTAGCTGCGGATGACGCGAATGATGTTGTAGTGGCGGGGCAAACCAACTTATTTGGCTTTGAGGAGTTTTGTGAAGTCGGCAAGCTCCGTGGCTTGCTCGATGCCTTTAATCAAAAACGTGAATTGCTCGACTTTTTAGACCGTTGCGAACATGCCAGCGGCATTCAAATTTTTATCGGTCATGAGTCTGGCTATCAGCCGCTGGATGAGTGTTCTGTGATTGCC
>JAPPPA010000161.1 GCA_028817755.1 Gammaproteobacteria bacterium
GTGTGGCGTTTTTGGTTACTTTTTTCGCCAAAGAAAAAAGTAACTCGGCCTTTAGTGAGTTCTCACCGAAAGCGAGCAAAAACCTCAGAGGCCGAAACAGCCACTAGCCAGCTAAGATTACCCAAACATCACCGCAACCTGCCGACTAATCGCCACCAACTGCCCATCCGGCGCCCAAATCTTGGCTACTTGGTTGTAGTAACCATCTGCACCCGCATCGCAGTCATAGTCAATCAGCCACCAGTCGCTGAGCTTGCCTTTGGCTTCTACAGGCAGTAGTTCTAAATACCAGCTCAGGGAGCTAGCAGGACAAGGCTTCTTCGGCATCGAAAGTGCCGGTGGTGGTAGCGCATCGGCAATGGCAATAATGCCAACTTCGTCAATTTCTTGATCGCTGTCCATGCGCACCCAAACGCGGTTATTTGGCTTGGTGGCGCCGGTAAATGGCGGTGTGCCAATGGCCCAGCGGAAATCAAAGTGCTGTACAAAGTTCGGCACAATGCCGGGAATGAAAGGCATGGATTTAAGCGTTTCAGGATCAACCGCTTCGGGGCGAGGAATCGGTGCGATGCTGTGTTCTGACTCGCGACTTTTGCCGTAAGCGGCAGTCGCAGTAACAGACACTTCGCCAGCTTGCTTCAGCTCGGCTTGCATATGGGTAACCGAACCACCTTCACGCAGCGGTGTTAATAGCACTTCATGCTCGCCAACCTGTGCGGGGCCAACAAAGGTTACTTGGAAACTGCGTAATTTGCGTTCGGCTTCTACTTGCTGACGCATGGCTTGTGCAACCAGCGCGCCACTTAGGCCTCCAAAGGCGCTGCGGCCTTGTAGCCAGTCTTCATTCACAACTGCGTTATAGCGGTTTTCGCCATTCGCGTTAACATGGCCGAGTAAACTTTCGAACGTTGTAAGTGTCATTTAACTAAATCCTTTAGTGCGACAGGAGCACATTGCATGACAACTATTATTAACCGTGCAGCAGCTATTTTGCTTGGCTCGGCAATCACCGCCGCTGTTGCGGCAGGGCCATTAGATGGCCTGGGTGGAAAACTTCAAGAAACTGTAGAGAGCAGCGCCTCGGCATTGCAGTCTTTACCTCAAGCAGATTTTCGCAATGTGAGCGACGCGATTCCCGGCCGTTACATTGTGGTATTGAAGGATAACTTGCCGGTCGAAAGTACCGTAAAAGGTTTGATGACAACCTTAGGTATTCAGCCAGAGGTGTTATTCCGCCACGCCTTAAAAGGTTTTGCTGCCCCTTTAAGCGAAGCACAGGCGCGTGTATTGGCTGCGCACAAACAGGTGTCTTTTGTTGAACAAGACGCTTGGGTGAAACCGTTTGAAGCGCGCCGCAATGTGGTCTGGGGATTGGATCGTATTGACCAAGAAGACCTGCCACTCAATCGTGAGTTTGATAGCGGCTACGACGGTTCGGGTGTACATGCCTATATCGTTGATACCGGCGTACGACATGATCATGTTGAATTTAAAGGCCGTATGGGTGATGGCGTTAACTACGCTGGCGGCAGCGCCAGCGGTAATAGCAGCCAAGCGCAAAACAACGGCGGTTTGTTAGGTGGTTTGCTTGGTGGCTTATTTGGAGGCGGCGATGAAGAACCCTCTGAGCCGCGTGAAACCGACGACTGTAATGGCCATGGTACCCACGTTGCCGGCACCGTGGCGGGTAGCGATTACGGCGTAGCACCGGCGGCGACTGTACATGCTATTCGTGTGCTTGATTGCAACGGCTCCGGCTCTATGTCGGGTGTGATCAAAGGCGTCGACTGGATCACCAAGTATCACCAAAAACCGGCTGTGGCGAATATGAGTTTGGGTGGCGGTGCATCAAGTGCTTTGGATAAAGCCGTGGCGAAATCGATTGATGCCGGTGTGCACTATGTAGTGGCTGCTGGGAATGAGGATCAGAATGCTTGTAATGTCTCGCCCGCGCGCGCTGATCGCGCACTCACCGTGGGCGCGACCGACAATCGCGACAAGCGTGCGTCATTCTCAAACTGGGGTAGCTGTGTGGATGTGTTTGCGCCGGGCGTAGACATTAAGTCCGCTTGGCATACAGGCACCAGTCGTGCGAACACTATCAGTGGTACCTCAATGGCGGCACCGCATGTGGCGGGTGTGGTGGCGCTGTGGTTGCAGAAAGATGCTGATGCATCCACGAGTGCAATCTTTAAAGCCATTACAAGCGGCGCGGTAAACGGCAAAGTAACCGATACCAATCGCTCACCTAACTTGTTGCTGCAGTTGCCAGAATATAAAGCGCCTGCGGAAGAACCGCGTAAAGAGCCGAGCCAAGAACCTGGCAATAAGCCTGAAGAGCAACCTTCAGAGCCTCCACGTGAAACACCTGAAGATGATGCCCCAGCCGCAAAGGAACCTGAGGCAAAAAAGCCAAATGGTGGGACATCTTCGGATAACACTGAAGATGATCCTGCCAAAGAAAAAGGGCCTATAGAGGCCCTTTTAGAATGGTTTGACTCGCTGTTCGCGAACTAAGCAGCAATGCCACTGTGTCTTAGCAGTGGCTCAATTTCAGGCTCGCGGCCGCGGAAGGCTTTGAAGTTTTCTGCGGCAGTGCGTGAGCCGCCCATCTCCAATACTTCCTGCTTAAAGCGTTGGCCGGTTTCCTGGTCGAACACCGCGGTTTCTTCAAAGGCGCTAAAGGCGTCAGCAGACAATACTTCTGCCCATTTATAGCTGAAGTAACCGGCGGCATAGCCACCCGCGAAGATATGTCCAAAGCTGTGTTGGAAGCGGTTAAATGTAGGTGGTTGAATCACCGCCACTTGCTCACGGGTCTTTTGTAATTGCTCAGCAATGAAGTCGTCACCGTCGGCAGCGCTGCCATGAATACGCATATCAAAGAG
>JAPPPA010000005.1 GCA_028817755.1 Gammaproteobacteria bacterium
CCGTCGTTATCCCAACATGGCACCGGCATTACCCATGCTGGTATCTCTGCATCCCATGCTTGAAGGGCATTGTGCTGCTGGGCCAGTTGGCCGTCTCGTTGGCCGCGGTTGCCGTGTTCTGCATGGCTTATAAACGGCAACAACATAAGGCTGATAAATAACGGTAATAAGCGTGTTTTCATGTGGGGCTCCTTCAGAAGCAAGGTGGAAACTCGCCGGTATGACAGCCTAGCAATAAAAGCGTTCGTTACTCGGCCACCAAACCCAAATCAGACCATACGGCGTACTCGTTACCGCAAGGGTCAGCAAAATGAAAACGGCGACCACCGGGGAAGCCAAATATTGGCTTGATAATGGCGCCGCCGGCAGCGGTGATTTTGGCCTCAGTGGACTCTAAGTCTTTGCTATAGAACACCACCAATGCGGCCCCGTTCTGGGTTTCGGAGCGTAAAGGGCCTTTATAAAAACCACCTTCAAGGCCGGCGTTGCTAAAGGCGGTGTATTCCGGCCCATAGTCTGTAAATTGCCATTCAAAAACGGTTTCGAAAAACGCCTTTACTGCAGTGAGGTCATTGGCGGGTAATTCGAGGTAGTTAATTTTCTCGTGTTCGTTTGCCATGTATCTTTACCTAAAGCAGCGTACGAAGACCTGTACCAACAAGGCCTAAAATAGAAATAACCGTTAATGCAAAAATGGCTGAGCGAGCCAGTTTCCAGTTCAGGTAGTAACAAATCATATGGCCAAGCCGGCCTGCAAGGTAAAGCGCGGTTAAGCCATTTACCCAAGTCGCGTTAGCGCCGATCAGTATGCAAAACAAAAGGCTGCCAATAAACGCGGCTAAGGTTTCGTTGCTGTTTGCCGCTGTGCGTGCGCTGCGAAATAGAAAGTTGTCATGCCCGTCGTCAATTGGCATGCCAGGTGTATGTTTTCTAGCAATGGCGACTACATCAGCCACCAAAATTTGCACAATCAGCAGGCCACTCATCAGGCCAAGACAGAGTATTGCGGTTTGGTAAGGAGCGAATGTTTCTGGCATGGCGGCGAGTCCTAGTTACACGGTAAAATGGCTCAGCGTAGTGTACGGCAAGCGTATGTTGTATGCTGCGCCCCAGCCGCGGGTTTGGTCAACGGGTTACGACCATGTCGCCGTCGGCGCATATTCTTTATTTCGCCGAGACCGTTTAGCTTGCAGTTTGATTCACTTGGGCTGTCGCCCGCCATTTTGGATGCTATTGCCAACAAAGGTTATAGCCAACCGTCCCCCATCCAAGCCAAAGCCATTCCGCCTGTATTAGCAGGTCGTGATGTGATGGCTGCCGCACAAACCGGTACGGGTAAAACTGCCGGTTTTACCTTGCCGCTGTTAGAGCGCTTAAGCCAAGGTAGTAAGCCTAAGGCTAATCAGGTGCGTGCACTGGTTTTAACGCCTACGCGTGAGCTTGCTGCGCAGGTGGGTGAAAGCGTCGCAACCTACGGCAAAGGTCTGCCGCTGAAGTCAGAGGTAGTGTTTGGTGGGGTAAAAATTAACCCGCAAATGATGCGTCTGCGTGGCGGTGTTGATGTGCTGGTGGCTACACCCGGGCGTTTATTGGATTTGTTCAATCAGAACGCAATCCGTTTTGAGCAGCTAGAAGTATTAGTGCTGGATGAAGCCGACCGTATGTTGGATATGGGCTTTATTCACGACATCCGTAAGATTTTGAAAATCGTCCCTGCTGAGCGTCAGAACCTGATGTTTTCGGCCACATTCTCAGACGATATTCGTGCCTTAGCGAAGACCATTGTGCGTGATCCCGTAGAGGTTTCTGTTACGCCGCCGAACTCAACTGCGACAACCGTTAAGCAGTGGGTGGTGCCGGTTGATAAAAAACAAAAGTCGCCACTGTTATGTCAGTTAATTCACGACAACGACTGGCAGCAAGTACTTATTTTCTGTCGCACTAAACATGGTTCTAACCGCCTTGCTAAGCAGCTTGATGCGGCAGGTATTAAATCTGCGGCTATCCACGGTAATAAAAGCCAAGGCGCACGTACTAGAGCACTGGCTGGCTTTAAGTCTGGTGAGGTTCGCGCGCTAGTAGCAACCGATATTGCTGCGCGAGGCCTAGATATTGACCAGCTACCGCAAGTAGTGAACTTCGACTTGCCAAATGTGGCAGAAGATTATGTACACCGTATTGGCCGTACTGGCCGTGCTGGTGCTTCGGGTCAGGCTGTTTCTTTGGTCAGTGCTGATGAGGCGGATGATCTCTTCGGTATTGAGCGCCTCATTCAGCAATTGATACCACGTAAATTGGTTGATGGTTTTGAACCTCAGCACAACGTGCCAGAACGCGAGTTAGATACGCGTCCGCTTAAACCGAAAAAGCCTAAAAAACCGAAGAAGCCACGCGGTGATAATCGTGGCGAACACCAAGATGGGCAACGCTCGGGCGACGCCGCGCGTGGTCACAAACCCGCAGGCAAGAATAAACGCCACAAGTCAGGTGACGGTCGTCGCAATGACTCACGGGACGGGCAGAATAACCGTGGCCAAGGCCGTGGTGGCAATAATCAAGGCGGTCAGCGTTCTCAAGGTGGTCGCGATGGCAGCGCCAAGCCAAACCGAGAAAAAGTCCGTGATGCGAATGGCGATATAGATGGCAACCGCCCCGAAGTGTCTAACGAAAACCGTCCTGTCGTGTTTGATAGCTATGGCGGGCGTGGTGGTAATCGTTCTGGTGGTGGCCGACGTGGCAACAACGGTGGTCAAAACCGTGGCCGTAATGGGGGCCATAACCCTAATCGCTCAGGTGGCGGTCAGCGAGGTGGTCGCGGCAGAGGCCAAGGCGGCCGTGGTGGCAACAGCAACGGCAATGTAAACGGTAACCGCTAGCGTTTTCTGATGAGTGCAGCTAGCAAAATCGCGGTGTTTGTCGATGTGCAAAACATCTATTACACCACCCGCGATGCCTATGGCCGGCCATTCAACTACCGCCTGTTTTGGCAACAGCTTAGTGAAACAGGCGACATTGTGGTGGCGAATGCTTATGCCACTTACCGTGAAGGTGATGATGGCCAAGCCAAGTTTAGAGACGCCTTAAAACATATTGGCTTTAACGTAAAAACGAAGCCTTACATTCAGCGTGCCGATGGCTCTGCAAAGGGTGACTGGGATGTGGGGATCGCGATTGATGTGCTGGACTCGGCACCGGATGTCGACAAGGTTGTATTGTTATCTGGCGATGGTGATTTTGACTTATTGCTGTTGAAAGTGATCACCAAGCACGGCATTGATGCCGAGGTTTACGGTGTGGAAGCGCTGACCGCGAATGCACTGATTTATGCGGCCAGTCGCTTCTATCCGATTACTGAAGAGTTTTTGCTTTAAGCGGCTTGTTTGGTTTTAAGCCAATCCATCGCCGCGTTAATCGCGTTCGGGTCCCAAGTGATTTTGCGATGATTGCAATCGTCAATCACGATCAAATCCGCTGACTGCATTAGCGATGCGTTTTTCTCGGCATGCCATAGCGGTGCTTCAACGTCATCGCGGCCATGCAGAATAAGTACTGGGGACATCTTTTCCTGCATTTCGTCGGTGACGATATCTTCAAAGTTCACCTGATCTACCGGGAAGCCCATAAAGGCATCCATGCCATCAATAAAACCGTCGAGGCAGCGGCCTTTAATGCGGAAGATTTCGGCGAACTCTCGATGCAAATAATGCGTAGGGGAGGCGACTGAAATCATGTGCTTGATATTGGCGTCTTCTGCGGTAATTGACCACATACAGCAGGCGGCGCCGTAGGAGTGAGCAACTGCGACTTCTACTTCTCCCAGTTCTTTGGCAACTTGTCCAAACACCTGGCGGGTGTGAACAGGGTGAGTGCGTTTACCGTCTTTGCCAATACCTTTGGAACCATCATGGCCTGGCAGGGCGATTGAATACACTTCATAACCGGCATCTACAAATGCTTTTGCATAAGCAAACATTTGGCTAGCGCGGCCCATCCAGCCGTGGCTAATCAGGGCAATAGGGGCTTTGCTCTCACGCGCCTGTGCAGGCCAATGCCAAGCGCGCACGCCACATTTTAAAAACACTTCTTCTGCGTCTTGTACGCCTTCAATTTCGCGTTTAGGGGCGGGAAAGTTTTGCGGCGTGGTCATCATTTTGGCGGCGTAGCGGCCCATGGCTTTAGGGAATAGCTGGCCCAATGTGCCAAATAAGAAGCGAAAGGCTTTCAGCATAGGTGCTGGAAATAAAGACTCATCCATGATGATTCCTGCAATAGTTCTATTATTGCAGTGCAGCATAAAGCAAGCGCTTGGTAGTGGCTTTGGCGCGCAAGCCGGAATATGGCTTGGCTCTGGAGTCAGGCCTTGAACTGTAGAATTAGAACTTTAGGCCAAGCTCAGACAGTAAGGCTTGCCATTGCGGAAAGTCAGTGGGCTGCCATAAGTCTTGGATATGGGCTTTAGCTTGTGCTTCTGTCCATAGAGCCTTGCTAAGGGCATAGCCGCTGTAAAACCCACTAACGCGCCAATTCGCAGCACAGTGAATATGCGTTTTGATAGCGCTGTTTTCTTCTAACGCGGCTATGGTGGAGTGGAAGTTTTCTAACGTGGGCTTGTTCCAGTCCACAGGGATGTAGATGTACTGCAGGCCTTGTGCTTCAACGGTGGCTTGTTCGTTGCCAACGGCGTAGTCACTGTCATCTGGCAGTAGGTTAATCACACACTCATAGCCTTCTTCAGCGAGGCCCTTGAGGCGATTAGCACCCACGACACCGCTGCTGGTTAGGGTGGGCGTAATCTCACGAAAGTTGTAGCTATTAGCAATGGTCATGAATTAATCGCGTGCTAGTACTCGTCGGCCATCATGCGTTTGGTGAGTGCATTCACAACCGGCTTTGGCAGGATGCGAGCAAGATGAATTAACCAACGCATTACGGCCGGGAAAAGGTAATCCATTTTTTCCTTTTCCATGGCATAAATAATGTATTGCGCGGCGCGCGCTTCAGAGATTTCCATGGGCGCAGGAATACCGTCTTCGGCAACGCGTTCCGTGGCGACAAAGCCCGGATACACACTCGTGAATTTGATGTTGTATGGCGCCAGCTCAACACGGCAGGTATCCATCAAAATACGGCCAGCGGCTTTGGCGGCGGAGTAGGGGCCTTGTTGCGGTAAGCCGAGAAAACCTGCCAATGAATTAGTATGTGTAATAAGGCCGTGTTGTTGTTTTTTCATTTGCTGAATCAAGGGCACCAAGTAGTTCACCATGGTGTCGTAGTTCAAAGCCATATTGCCTTTAATCGCAGCGGGTGTTTCTTCTGCCATATTGAATGATGGGCCGTCACCAATATTCATCAGCGCAGCATCGATTTGTCCGAATGCAGCCACGGTTTCATCTACCACGCGTTGTGCATCACCTTCGTTTAAGGCGTCAGAGGCGATGGCTAAGCATTCACCGCCGGCGCTATTAATTTGTTCTGCGAGAGCATCTAACAGTGCTTGCCGCCGAGCAGTAACGACGACGCGATTACCTTTGGCGGCGAGTTGTTCGGCCACGCTGCGGCCGATGCCTGACGAGGCGCCAGTGATTAATACGGTTTTGTTTTCGAGTTTCATATTGATTGCGAAGCACTATGCTCTTTAGTTTTGTCCACTGTAGCGGAATCTAGTCAATACTGGGTTGTCACAAGCTCGGATAGTTGTGGGCAGAGGTTTGGAGTCATTAAATGCGTAAATGGGGTTTAGCTACGCTATTGCTAGCGCTACTGGCGTTTCTATTCTTTGGCCGTGGTATGGGGCCGAGCTTTCCAGAAGTTGATCCTTCGTTTCTACCCGATGCTAAGCGTGTCGAAGGAATCGCGGTTTATCGTAGTCCCAACCCGAAATCGCATTTACCTACCTTGTTGATGATCCACGGCACGCCTGGAAATTGGGCGGGTTATGAATGGTACTTGGCGAATGTTGAGTTACAGCAGCACTTCAATATTGTCGCGGTAGACCGGCCCGGCTTTGGTGCAAGTGTGGGGAGCATTAATCCAGATCTGCGTGCGCAAACCGAAGCAATCCTCGCTGCAGTGCCAGATCAACGTTTGATCGTGGTTGGTCACTCTTTAGGCGGCCCGATAGCGTTATGGTCGGCATTGCTTGAGCCTGACAGAGTCGAGCATGCCTTTATGCTGGCGGCGTCTTTAGCGCCGGAATATGAAGCGCCTAAATGGTTTAATCAGTTGGCGGATACATGGTTGGCAAAGCAGCTTCTGCCGACGGTCTGGCAAAACGCGAATAACGAAGTGTTGGCGCTGCCAAGTGAGCTAGCAAAATTGCAGCGCGCCGCTAAAACGTTAACCGTGCCAGTGACGATTATTCAAGGCGACTTGGATGAACTGGTGCATAAGGCTAGCCCTGAGTCGATCGCTGAGTACTTTCCCGCGAGTGTGGATGTAGATATTCAACACTGGCGTGAAGCAGGACATTTTCTGCTGTGGGAACAGAAGGAAGCGGTTGCGGCTCAGTTAAAGAGTGTCATGAGTGAATCAAAGTGAATGGCTAGATAGAGCAAGATAGCCAAGTTCGCGAATAACAAAACCGGAATGAGCCACAAAGCGAAAACCAGTCAAGAACCTGAGTGAAGGAAGATCACCGCCAGCGAAATAAATACGCTGATGTATAGATCGATACCAATTTGTCGGCCCCACCATGTTTGGTTAAAGGTTTTAACGGTTTTGAAGAAATTCTCGCGCTGACTGCTAACCACTGAGTAAACCAAGAAGGCGAGCCAAATTAACCAAATGCTGGCCTTGCCGACACCTGTCGCACCAGAAAAGGTAAGCATCTGCTCATGCCAGCTGAGCGCGAGCGCCAATAAAACAAAGACGCTATAAGGCCCCCAAGAGAGGCCGAAACCGAGAAGCTTTTGTGCGGGGCTGCGGCTCATACGTTTTCCTTATTCTTGATTAGGCGTATGAGCAGTGTATGCCTAACCGTTGGGTTGCAATACCGGTATCTCTACCGTGCCACTGAGTGTAATTGCATAACCACCGGGAGTGGTGTTGTGCAGGTTGTAGAGCGCTTCCGCCCCCGTAATTCTGAAAACAAGCTGATCGCCTGCATTGAGTTTTACTGAGAACCCACTCATACGGCCGGTGGTTTCGCCGACTTGCTCAGGGTAGTGCGCATCGGTTCTAGGGAAGGTGTAATCGCTAATGCAACCGGCTAACCCACAAGCGGCGAGATTAGGCGGGTTGCCGCTTACTGGGGTGATTTGATCGGCAATCACGTTAAAGGCGGTATCACCGTTACGAACCACACCTAAAGACACAAAGAAGCGAGGGTCATCAATCAGGCCAGCTAGGTCCGGCGTGCCATTCGCGCTAATACTTAGGTCCATCAGCGGAATGCCGGAAATGTCTAGCGTGCTGCTTGCAGTGAGCAAGGTTTGGTCGTAAAGGCTATTGCCTGGCGGGTTGGGGATGTTGAACGTCACGTCTTGTGCGCCCGCCGTGTTTTCGTCGCTGTCTAGGGTAAAGGTATAGGTGCCGTTGGTGGCGTCGCCGGTGATGATGTCATCCAAGCTATTGAAGCTGTTGCCGGTAATAGGCGCAGCGCCGGTTTCAAAGTGTGTGGTGCATACCGTTGGCATTGCGTTGGCGTTGAGTGGCGACACGCTGGTATCAATGACGCCGAGTTTTTCACGGAACCAGCCAGAAATAAGTTCACGCGTTGAAATAGCCGTTGTGCCTTGGCTGTCACAGTAGATGGTTTCGTCTACATAAATGACTTCTTGCATGCCGCGATAAGACGCAGGTTGTGCCGCGGGCAAAATATGCCCTTCGGTTTGGATTAAAACGCGCACGTCTGGAGAGCCGGCATCGTCATAACAACGCGCTAGGTCGACGGCTTCGTTGTAGTTAAATAGAAGATCGCGCTGCCCCTGAATCATGAAGACACTCGGTGGGTTGTTGGGGATGCTACCAGTGCCAATGGCTGGGCTAAGATCTGGGTCGGTAGCAAAGCTATCATCACCCATATTCTCGCAATAGCTGCGCGGCGTACGGGTGTAAAGCGTGTTGTAGCTATTGTCGCTGATGTTGTCGGCTACGAGTGCTTCAAGCCCCATGGTAGCTAGATCGCCTGTCGGCGAGGGCGTAATCGTGCCAAGCGTGGTAGCAACGGTTAAGAATTGAATCCAACCGGTTTTGGGAATATCACTAGGCGCGAGCGAGTAGCGAATGTCGTACCAGGTGGTGACGGGCACGATGGTATTCACGCGCGTGTTGCCACTGTTAATAACGCCATCGGCGGCGGTGCCCATGGTTTGAAAACCACCGCCATAGGAAAGCCCGATGGTGCCGAGAATAGGATCGTTGGGGCTGTCTTCTGCGAAGAGTGGGTCAGCGTTTGCTGGCGGTGCGTTGAAAGTGGTATTGCTGTTTGCGGCGGTGACGCTAAAGCCTTCGCGTAGGTTGGCGATCATCCAGTCGATAACATCGACAAGGTCGCGTGCTTCACGCTCGGGGCTGAGAATGTCGATACAGTTTGGGTCGTCTGGCGCTACGCAGCTAATTTCACCGCTGGTAAAGGCACTCTCAGTTTGCGGCCCCCAAAGTGTGTGTGCGCCGAAACCACGTTGGTCGTAACTAATCACCCAATAGCCCTCATGCCAAAGCTCGAGCAACGACTGGGCGGTAACGCGGTTAATCATAAACGCGTTAGGGTTTTCCAAATCGGCAAAGCGGGATTCACCAAAACCGTGGGCGTGAATAATAGTGGAGGGGCGACTAGCTCCGGCGTCTGCCGGTACAAAAACGGTGGCGCCGATATTGTGGCCGTCAGCCGCTGGAATCAGTACGTCGAAACAGTAGGGGCGACCGTCGGCAATACGTGCGCCTGCTTCCAATTCGCAAGGGCGGGTGCCGATAAGGTGTTGGGCAACTGTAACGTTAATGGTGGCGGTTGCTGTTTGGAAACCGTCACTAATGGTGTAGTTAACGGAATCGTTGCCGGTGTAGTTCAACGGCGGTTCGTAGATAACACTGTCACCGCTGTCGCTTAGGCGCACTTTGCCGCCGTTCGCCGAGGTTTGTTCTACTGATTGCAGGGTAAGAGCGTCTTCTAGATCACTATCATTATCTAATACGGCCACGGTATTGCGTGGTGCGTTCATATTGATATTGAGCGTGTCATCCACAGCGGTAGGGGCTGTGTTGCCGGGTGGTACAACGGGAGGCGTAATGGGGCCGTTACCGTTAGTCACTAAATCGGGTGAGTTGTTACCACAGCCCACGAGTAGCGCAGCCGCAATCGCGCCAGCGGCGTTAAATGGAAAGCGCATGTGTTGTCCCCTCTATACGCGGCCGATCTGGTTAACAGTCGGCGTAATGTGGCGCTATTCTGCCAGTGTGGGGACTATGGTTCAAATAATTGAACGAAGATTTCTGTATTGTTAGTTTTGCTCGGGGTTCGGGCTACTAGCGTTTGCTAATGTTTCGGCAGCGGGTCTCAGTCAGCAAGAAGCTTGCAATCAGTCCCATGGTTGATAGGCATAGGAATAGCAATAAACCATTGTCGTAGTCGGTTGTTGAGTACCGTGGGATGTTGTCTAGTAGCTCGCCGTTCCAAGTTTGATCTAACACCCAGCCAAACAACGGTTGGGCCACTGCTGCCCCGAGGAATAATCCTGTATTTACCACGGCGATAGTCATACCAGCGAATAGCGGCGGACATGTTTCTTTTACCGCCGCGTAAATGACAGAGATGCCACCGCCAGAAATACCAATCATCAGATACAGGCCATAGGCGACGAAACCGGGGCGCCAGTCCAGCCAAAGTAATCCGCACCAGCCGAGTACACCGAGCAGCGCGAAAGTAATAATGACCGGTTTGCGATAGCCAAAGTGGTCAGACAAGCTACCACTAGTCATAGAGCCGATGGCAAGGCCAATCAACATCACCGTGGTGTAGTTGGTGGCGGCCGCTCGGTCTAGCTCAAACAGATCCCGAAGAATAGGTACGCCCCATAAGCCGGCAAAGGCGAATACGGTGCCGGCCATGCCAAACATGGCGACAAAACCTGGCCACACTTTCGGATTTTTGAGTGCAGAGCCGAGCTCTTTAATCCAGTGGTGTTCTGCTTCTGGGTGAGGTGGTTCGTTTTCCATCTCACGCAGGCTAGGAAGGCCCGCATCTTCTGGTGAATTTTTCACTTGCCACATAATGATGAAGGCCACGACAGCGGTGCCAATGCCGATGCCAAGAAAGACATTGCGCCACTCGGTTACTTCAACGGCCCAAGCGAGTGGGGCGGCAGCAAGAATAGCGCCCATATTGCCAAGCGTAATAGTAAGGCCAGAAATCAGACCGTAACGTCGCTCTGGAAACCAAAGTGAATTGTATTTCATGAGGCCGACAAACGTGAGTGACACACCTAGCCCCATTAACACGCGCCCAAATGTTGCCCATTCGAAATTCGGCGCTAAGCCAAAAATGGCAGAACCGGCGCCAGCAATGAGCATGCATAAACCGATGCTATAGCGCGGGCCTAGGGTATCGGCAACAACGCCAGCCGGTAACTGTAAGGCGGTATAAATGTAGTAATACGCTGCGGCAAGAGAGCCCAAGGCGGCGGCGGAGGTGTTGAAGCTAGACATTAAGTCTGCTGATACAGCACCGGGCGCCATTCGGGGAAAAAAGCCGATCATATAGGCCGCAATGAGCAGCCCAAAGCCTAGCCAGCGTTGGCGAATAAACTGTGTTTGGATGTCAGACATTTAAGCAGTGTGCGTCATAAAGCCTGACAATACGTTGACCGTGGCCGCCAACTTGGCGTTAGTTATTCAACGCGGCAAAAGCAGGGTGTAACAGCGCACGGCGATCACGCTTGATACCGGTGTAGGTGGCACGGTCTTTTTTCGCTAGCGTAGCTGCTAGCTCCATGCACCATGCTAGCGAGGCTTCTGCATCACCGCTGAAATCAGCAACTTGTGTTTGTGCCGCTACCTCTCCGGTAATCGCTTTGCCAGTGAGGATTAAGTCATCAACGGCTTGGCGGTTGTGTAAGCAGTTCAACAAACCTTGCATTGGTTGGCTGAAGACAATGGGCACGTCTATTTCCGCAAAACAGAAACGGCCGTAGTCAGAGCGCATGGCGCGAAAGTCTGCAGCGCAAGCGAGTAAAGCACCACCGGCATAGCAGTTGCCGCTGATGTTGGCGATAACCGGAGCATTTAGCATGGCTAGGCGTAACAACATTTTGTCCATGTCTGGAACAAACTCTTGTTTTACGGTGGCAATGCCTTTTTCTTTTAACAGGGCCAGGTCAATGCCGTTACACCAGTGCTTGGCGTGATCGCTGGTGAGGACAACGGCGGTGTTGCCATCGTAGTTTTCGATTTCATCTAAGAGCGCGTTCAAGTCTGCCAGCGACTCTGGGTTCATGACATTGCCATTGTTACCGTTGGTCATGGTCAGGATATGAATGTCGCCTTCACGGCGTAATGTTGCTGTAGCCATCGATGTGCTCTTGTTCTAGCTGTGCGAAATGGGCATGAAGTGTAACGCGCAAGCGGTTTAAGTGGTGGCGTAGATTGGCATTATGGATATGATGGTTGCCATTCATGAATTAAGGAGCAGGAAATGTTGCGTTTTGTTGGGGTGTTGTTGGTTTTACTGGTTTCGGCATGTAGCGGTGATTCAGGCACGAGTGCCCCCGGTAAAGAACAGGTCAAACCTAAGAATATTGATTTTGGTCCTGCACCTGCGGCGCCTTATGTGCAAGTTGTGGCAGAACCTCGCCAAGTTATTGCTGGCGAAAGCACCACGATTGCATGGCGCAGCGAAGGCGCGCTGAGCTGTTTGGCCAGCGGTGAATGGGAAGGCATTCAGGCAGAAAGTGGTCAAACGCAGGTGACACCGACTTGGTCTGGTATTCGCCAATACGCATTAACCTGTAAGACTGGCTTGGCGAGCCCGTCTGAAGTAACCGCCTCTGCTGCGGTTACCGTAGTGAACCCAGTGCAAGAAGCAGCGCCAGCGGAAGAAGCCCCAGCAGCAGACGAGTTTGGTCAGCCAACACCGGCGCCGGTTGTTCAATAATTAACGATAAGCACCTAGGAGAACGTAGATGAGTGCAGCAATTTCGACCTTACTGGCTTTTACTACCCTAACTATCGGCCTAGCCGTTATTTATGTCGGCTATCGCGCCACAGTAGGTTTGCTAGGCAAAACCCCGTTCAATTCTTGGACACGTGGTGAGCAGACTTGGGACGACCCAGCGATTATTACTCGCATTCATCATGCGCACTTAAACTGCCTAGAAAACTTGCCGCTGTTTGCGGCGGTGGTATTGGCTGCATTCATGTTGGATAAATTGGCGGTTGTTGATGGATTGGCTTGCTACTACATGGTTGCTCGTCTTGCTCAGACGGGTGTTCACTTGGTGAGCACCAGTGCCGCTGCTGTGTTTTTACGCGCGAATGCTTTGTTCGTACAGTGGGCGTTTTTAGGTTATTGGATTCTATCGCTCTGCGATTGCATCTAAACCAAGCACACAATAAAGGCGCCTGCTCAGCGATGAGTGGGCGTTTTTTTAAAACATTAATATAGATCAAAACAATTAAAAGTATAAAAAATATCAGTTTTACAAATAAATTAGCGCTACGCATACTTACTCCGAACTTAATCAATTGCCCTAAGAGGAAACTGAGATGCGTACCAAAGTACCTAGTGTTGTTTTTAAAACCCGTGTTCGTGATGAGTCAGTAGAAGGCCCAAATCCATTCCGCTGGGAAGACAAAACCAGTGCTTATATTTTT
>JAPPPA010000325.1 GCA_028817755.1 Gammaproteobacteria bacterium
GATGGAAACCAAGCTACGCCAAATCATGCCGGTATACGCCAAATCAGTCTTTGGCCCCGGCACTAACAGCAAGCTTGTTGGTGGCATTGAGATTATCGGCTCGGCCTCGCCTACCTATGGTGGCAAAGCCATTAAACCTGGCGACTTAAGCCCAGAAGCGCGTACCGCTCTTAACTACAACTTAGATTTGAGCTATCGCCGTGCTCGCTCCATCTTCCAGTTTGTGAGTGATACCACGCGTATGCGCTTCACTCACCAGAAAGACTTCGTTAAAAACTTAGGTGTGGCTGGCCGAAGCTACCTAGGTGTTGATGACAATCAAGCTCAGCAGTTTGCTGGGGTAGAGAAAGATGTGTTCTGCTCAGAATTTAACTGTGACGCACATCAAAGCGTAATTTTGAGATTTAACCTACAAGGCGCCCAATAGGGGAAACGGGAGTTTTACGATGAATGAACTAAGCCAATCACTCGCGCTAGGACTAGCTAGCAGCATTGGTAGCCTGCTAGTACCGCTATTGTTAGTGGTATTTGCTGTGGCAGCTTTCTTAAAGGTGTGCATTTATTACCAAGCACGCCGCCAAATGCATTTCATGTCTGGGCTTGAGACCCATGTACATCGCCATATCGATGGCATGGCGCCTTACACACCGGGCAAAGGTGATTTCCACCAACTCGTGCATTCAGTCTTACATCGCACCTACACCGATTCTGAGATCTGGCGCCCACGTATGATTTACAACCGCAAAGAAGATGCGGAAATTAAATTGCTGAGCGCTGTATTTATGACGGACCGCGGCGTACGTGAACTGATGTCAGATACGCTGAAGCAAGTGCGTTACTACAACAACACTGGCCGTAGCTCAGATTGGGATCGCACTTCTAACTACATCTTGGCCTCAAACCCTTATTTCAATAAGTTGTTTGGCCGCCTGAGCGTTACGAGTACCAACCGTTTTCTAGGCAGCTTGCCGTCAATCTTTATTGTGGTCGGTATCCTCGGTACCTTCCTAGGTATTGTGATGGGCCTGCCTGCCCTAGCAACACTAGACCCGAAAGACGTCGTAGCAGCCCAAGCAGTTCTAGGCGACTTCTTGAACAGTATGGCCGTCGCCATGAACAGTTCGGTGTTCGGCATTCTGCTTTCCGTACTATTCAACATTCTGAATGCAACACTTTCAGTTAACGCCACCATGGTTAAGAGTCGTGACAAGCTGAGTCAGTCTTTGTCACTACTATGGCAAGAAGCACATGCACCAGACGACCGCCGCAAAGAACGCGCCGAGCTAGCTGAAAAAGATCGTCACATGATCGAAAGCAGTGCGCCAGGCCGCGAGCTTGAAGAAGACTTTGGGAGTCAGCACCGCGCTGCCTAAGCCAACCCCTTCAACCGTCTTAACAAACCGCCTTACATGGCGGTTTGTTTTTGCCTAACAGAATAAATTAATCATATTATTTTCTTGTTTTTTGCCAGCGCAAGCTTAATAATTGCTTAATTGTTTAGTTAATGGCTTCCCTATCCATGCTTTCGGCTCGTAAGCAGAGTTCTGACTCAATTCTCAACACAGTCAGCGACCTGTTCTTACCTTTAGAGATGCGTGCGTCTCGCTCCCCACAAGTACGCCGTCAGCGTATTTTTATTCTCAGCAATCTTTTCGGCCCGATTATGGTCGGCATCATTACCCTGACCACTTGGTTACTGCTGGGCTACTTAGACCCTAATGCGCCGGTGTCGTTAGCCAGTACAAGCCTATCTATCGTCTGGATCGTGACGATCAGATTAGGCGTGCCTTACGAGCAAATTATCGCCCTCGCCTTGCTCCACTTTATTGGTATTACTGGCTGGTTCGCTTGGATAGATGGTGGCCTACACTCCGGTGCTATGCCCTGGTTAGTCGTGATGCCGATTATTTGCGTGTTCTTCGCGTCTGGCTGGCCGCGCTATCTTGGTTTATTCGCGGTAACTGGCTGCATTGTCGCGCTCATCGGCGCAAGCATTAACGGTTACGCGTTTCCCACTGTCACCGACAACGAAGTCCGTTCTATTTCAGTCGGTATCAGCTCTTTATTTGCCGCCATTTATTTAGGCGTGATGGGCTCCATTATGACGACGCTCAACGAGCGTGATGAAGAACGCCTAGGCGCCATGGCAAACCATGATGCATTAACCAACACCCTCAACCGTCGAGGGCTACAAAACGCCTTCGACGAATTGATGCCAGGCCCACACTGCTTGGTGGCTTTGGACTTAGATCATTTCAAATCTGTGAATGACCGTTACGGCCATGAAACGGGCGACCACATACTGACTGAATTTGCAGAACGCCTAAGAGACAGCCTGCGAAGAACAGACTCGATATCACGCCTAGGCGGCGAGGAATTCGCGATCATCATGCGTAATACCACGCAAAATGTTGGCTACGCCATTATCGATCGTATTCGCCAAGAAATTGCCAACGAAGGTATTGCTATTCCCGGCAATACTGAAGCTGAGTTGGTGACGTTTAGTGCGGGCTTAATCTCGTTAGACTGCGAGCTGAATTTAGACGTGCAGCTTAATCAAGCAGACGAGCTGATGTACAAGGCGAAACATCAAGGTCGCAATCAGGTACACCAAGAAAAAGTGAGCGCATTAAGCCAACTGGTTATTGCTAATTAACAGCTACAGTTGTGTAACTTTAGGTTGGCTGGGTTTGCCAACCAACTAGGCGAGAAGTCGAACATTCGGCGCACAGTCCGTGCGAAATGCGCCTGATCATAAAACCCAACTTCTGCTGCAATATCTACCAACAAGCTACCTGTTTGCCAAAGCTCTGCAGCGCGGCGCAATCTAGCCCATAGCAAGTACTGCCGTACAGGCAAACCATACTGC
>JAPPPA010000262.1:0-6554 GCA_028817755.1 Gammaproteobacteria bacterium
CTTTAACACCTGGGAAATGAAAGGTCGCTTCCCCGATATTTTGAACAGCCCAGCTTGCGGCAAAGAGGCACGTGAGTTATTCGATAACGCCAACAAGATGTTGGATCAAATCGTTAACGAAAAATGGATTACCGCCAGCGGCGTGTTCGGTTTATTCCCGGCCAATAGTGACGGCGATGATGTATTGGTTCAGCACGATGCCGAAGCCATGCGCGTGATTCAGCTACGCCAGCAAAATCAAAAACGCGATGGTGTTCCAAACAAATGCCTGAGCGATTTTGTCGCGCCCGCAGATAGCGGCAAGCAAGATTACGTTGGTGCCTTCGCCGTTACCGCTGGCATTGGTTGCCACGAGCGCGTACAAGCCTATAAAGAC
Source organism: Gammaproteobacteria bacterium (assembly GCA_028817755.1). Classification (GTDB taxonomy): domain Bacteria; phylum Pseudomonadota; class Gammaproteobacteria; order JAPPPA01; family JAPPPA01; genus JAPPPA01. The sequence continues at coordinate 377 of JAPPPA010000262.1, forward strand.
AACTTGGACGACTACAACGCCATCTTGTTAGAAGCGCTAGCCGACCGCTTAGCCGAAGCCTTTGCCGAACGCCTGCATGAGCGTGTACGTAAAGAGTTCTGGGGTTACGCATCAGCCGAAAGCCTGAAGAACGAAGAGCTGATTGCCGAAGCCTACAAAGGCATTCGCCCTGCGCCGGGCTACCCTGCCTGCCCAGATCACCTCGGCAAAGACCAGATTTGGGAACTGCTCGAAGTCGATAAACACATCGAGCTAGAACTGACCGAAAGCAAAGCCATGTGGCCTGCTGCTGCGGTGAGCGGTTGGTACTTCGGCCACCCTGAATCTGACTATTACTCGCTCGGACGTATTCAAAAAGACCAAGTAGAAGATTATGCTTCGCGTAAAGGCATTAGCCTTGAAGAAGCTGAGAAATGGCTAGCCCCTAACCTAGCCTACGACCCGGAGAGCGACCAATAGCTGCCAAGAGATCACCTGCCCTCATCAAATTTGCCACGGCAATTACGATTGGGCTATTCACGCTGCTAAGAGCCAGCCTGCGCGTACGTGGCCACGGCAATGAACACCTAGATGCTGCCCACAAAGAGCATGGCGGTTTTATCTTTTGCTCATGGCATCAAAACTTGATTGCCGGAGCAATGTGCCAGCAAGCCGGCAGATTGGTACTACTCGGTTCACGCTCACGCACAGCTGACCCTATTGTCCGCTTCACCGAAAGCCTTGGGCACATTGTGGTCCGTGGCAGTTCTAGCCAAGACGGCCGTGACAAAGGCGGCAAAGCAGCCAAAGTAGAAATGGCTGAAAAGCTGCTAGAGAACAAACAAGGTGCAGTGACACCCGATGGCCCACGCGGGCCGGCTTACGTAGTAAAGCCCGGTATTGTAGATATGGCCTCAGAAACCGGCCTAGCCATTGTGCCTCTATGCGCCAAAGCCAACCGCTATTGGCAATTCAAAAGCTGGGACAAAATCCAAATGCCTAAGCCTTTTGCGCGCGTTGATGTGTATTACGGCGAGCCAATTCACGTACCAGCCAACCTCACCTCCGAAGAGCGCCAGCATTACCTAGAGCTAGTGGCTGAGGCAACCAATGCCATTACCCCGCCGGAACCAACTGCCAAAGCATAATTAGCGTTCTTATACGCCCTTCACCAACACCAGCAGCAGTCCATTCTCTACCCACATAGAAACGGATAGCCCGCTGATCACAATCACGCGGGGCTGTTCGCCTTGTTGAATTTTCGGCATCTCGCCAAAGCGCACATGGCTGTATACCGCCTGGTATAACGTACTGAGATCATTCTGTGACGCCCGATAACGCAACTGAGCCACGGGGACACCATTAAGGGAAGCGTAACGACCACCCTGTAAAGCCTGCTCTGATACCTGAAATTGAGTCACTAACACTTTAGAAGCAGCTGGCGCAAAACCCAATTCGGCAAAAAACTCTTTAACGCCATCAATACTATTGGTTTTGACTTCAAGTGGTTTTAGCTTCATATGAGCAGCCACTGCCTCACCAGCGATCTGGCCCACCAAATTCTGTGCCGCTTTCTGCTCCCACAACACAGCACCAGCAATCGCCACAAACAAACTGCCTAAAAACATGGCCCAAGGTTTCATGGTGTTTTTAGGGCGGGGCTTTTCAGTTGGCACTTGCGTTATGTCCTTTTGTCAGTTTTACGTTGGCACGTCATATCACTAGCTGTGAATATTTGCTGATAACTATTTTAGTCTTGATGAGATCGCCACATGCCACCATCGCTTCAATAAAGGCAAACAGACGACTCAAAAATACAAATCACCTTTGCTTGCGGTATTCTGCTGGACTGAGGAGCGATAAATGAAAAAATTATTATTCGTGGTATTAGTTGTCAGCCTGTTGCTGCAAGCTTGTGGTGGCAGCCCTTCACGCACCCGCTTAGATGATGAAGCCATTGAACCACCTGCCCCCGGGGAAACTCGCGCAGGCCTTTCATACCGCGTGGCTATTCCTGCAGCAGATCCAAGCTTCGATATCGTTTTCCAAATTTTGGAGCCACAAACCTTTAGCGGCGACGAAACCTACCCACTAATTATTCATAGCCACGGCTTTGGCAACGCGCGCGCGCCTAGTCATGACTTTAGTGAAGAAGTCGGCAACCTAGACCGACTTACCGCAAACGGCTACGGCGCCTTAAGTATAGATATGCGCGCACACGGCGAAAGCGGTGGCCAGATTCGCGTGCACGACCCAGATGCTGAAATCCAAGACGTGCTTTTAATCTTGGATTGGGCAGAAGAAAACCTACCGTGGGTCACCACACACTTTGACGCCAAAGCTGGCGAAGTAAACCAGCTCATTGGCACCGTTGGTGCCAGTTACGGCGGGCAGTGGCAAATGCTCACACATGCCATTGACCCTAAGAAACGTATCGACGCGATCGTGCCTTCCAATACTTGGAGCGACCTGTCTGATGCACTCAATACCAATGGCGTGCTCAAATCCGGTTGGACAGGCTTGCTGTTTGGCGGCGGTAATAATGCGGGCGACAGACAAGATAATTTTGACCCGTATGTGACCCAAATTCTCGCCACCACCGCCGCCACCAATAACATGCCCGCCGACGGTATTGAGTTTTTGCGTTATCACGGTTTTGACTATTTTTGCGATGGCGGCCCTGCGGTCACCACAAACGGTGGTCCCGGCACTTCGCCGCAACAAGCCCCAATACCGCCTGTTGGCATTCCTGCACTCTTTACCCAAGGCATGCGGGACTCATTGTTCACCTTTAACCACGCCTTAAATAACTTCCGCTGTATGCGTAACGTCGGCGGTAGTGATGTGCGCCTAATGACCTACCAAAGCGGCCACAACACCATCTTTCCTGGCCCAGGAGTGATTTACCAAAACCCACAACCTACCGCGGCTGATAGAAACTGCGCAGCATTAACCTTAGACGATGCTACTCACGCCTTCTTTGATGAACACCTACTCGGTATGAGCGGCCGCTTGAATGCGGTAATGGGCAATGCCGATACGCTGTGTTTATCACTCGACGTAAACCGTGGCGTTGAAGTCGACATTAACAACCTGATTGAAGGCGGCACTGCCTTTACCTTCCCAGACTCTCGCGTAACGGCAGGCAATACCCAGGCCGTAACAGTTGCTAACGGCCAATACACAGCCCCCGCTGAAGGCGCTGTGATTGCTGGCATACCCATTGCAGAAGTCACCGTCACCACGCCCTCTGGCCAAAGTGCCGACACGATTGTTTTCATCGGCATTGGGCATAACCGTGCCAGCGGCAACGGCCAAGGCGTATGGGATACCGTTGAAGATTTTGTTGTGCCTGTTCGCGGTACCGGCACACATACGATTGAGCTCTCAGCCGTTGCTGAGTTTTTGCAGCCTGGTGATCAAATTGCCGTAAATCTGCATGGCAGCTTTAGTACCCATGCGACCTCTTTTAGTCGCGATCCGCTCGGTGCTGTCGCCGTTGTTTCGGGCACCGTAAACATTCCGATCATGCCCGCGAATACCACCGTACTGACGCAATAACCCCACAAAAAATCAACGTACAAGGCTATTCGCCGTCTAGCGCTGTTTTTTCACCGCTTGTCTGAAGCTAATGCGCCGCCCACCTTTTGTCAGGCCAAATAAACCTTTCGGTTAATTACCCTCTTGAGAGCAACACTGAACCTACTAGGATGGTATTCAGGGTTCACAAACGGCATCAAGGGGTTACATGCCATGACAACGATAAGACAAAAACTCATGGTCGGCGGCATCATTATCGGCTGCCTATTGGTTCAGTTTGCACTGATTACTGCATCATCAATGGCCGCAACTGAAAGCCGTATCCAAGCCAATGAACCGGCCGTTGAGCGTAGCGAATCGCTCAGCTGGCTAGAGGCACAACAACGCAAGCATGGGCACATACAAACCGTGTCACTCTCCGACACCCAAGCCAACAAGCTCGTTGCCACTATGCGCATCATGACCTTAGACCTATAAACGCATGCTCTCAAAACGCTCATAGACCGTCACTATTGAAGCGATAGAAAAAACTCATCTAGAAAATTAAAACCGCATCGGCACTAGCCGCCTCCTACTGGCTGTATTAACCAAGCCCAATTGGAGGCACCCCCGATGAGAAAGACCATCCTTACGCTAGGCCTTGCGGCCAGCACCGTAGCCACTTCTGCAGCCTTCGCCGCTGACGTTGAAGTACGAATCACCAACCTCGCCCCTAATGGCGGTATCTATCTAACCCCTGTTTGGGCCGGATTTCACAATGGTAGTTTTGATAGCTACAACGGCGGCACAGCGAGCGCTACTGAACTTGAGCGCCTAGCAGAGGACGGCAACACAGCCCCTATTTCTGAAACCTTTAACGCCAACGGCACCTTAGTACCCACCCAGGTAACGCAAACCGGTACCCGCCAAGACGATACACTAGGTACTCGCCCATTTGGGCCGGGCCGCGAAGTATCAGCAACATTTAATGACTTAGACCTTGCCGACGCAAACCGCTACTTCTCATACGCCAGTATGATTTTGCCAACAAGCGACTACTACATCGCCAACGGCTCACCAACCGCCTATGACCTTAGCCAACTGGCCGAAGGTGAAACCCGCACCATCATCATTTACGGCACGCGTGCCGATAACGGCAATACCAACGTTAATGATGCAGGCACCGAAGTTAACGACTTCAATACCAGCGCCGGTAATGGCTTTTTCCCTGGTCTAACGCGCCGCAGCACCACTGGCCAGAGCGGCCCAGACCAAGGCGCTGATCAAAATGGCGCTAATGCCAACGTTACCAACGGCACAGCGGGCAGTGATCCATTCCGTGATTTTGATGAAAACGCGGGTAATGGTGCTGGCTTCCTAAACATTCCGGATGGCTTCGACACGATTCCATTGAACTTCAACGACCCATTGGTTTACACCGGTCGTGGCGAATTGAACGATGCACAGCAGGGCAATATTCCAGCCGTTGCCTTGATTGAGATCACTCGCCAAGACGCAGCAGCTAACACCGGCAATGGTGGCGGCGGTGCTGCAGGCCTAGGCGTTTTACTCGGTATGGGCCTACTTACCGGCCTACGTCGTCGTAAGCGCTAATACGCAACACTACTCCGGTCTTAGGCCGGAGTAGTGCCTACTCAGGCACTAACTCCTCACACAACCAACGGCCATCAATACCGGCTATGGATTCCGCCAGCCACGGCAAGGTTTGTTGCATTTGGGCAGCCAATGTCCAAGGCGGATTAATCACAAACACCCCACTCGCTGTCATACCTGAGCCCGACTGAGCCTGACGGCTATCGCTTTGTATGGCGAGCTCAAACTGGTGAATATTGCGAATATTGCTGTCCATGAGTCCGGCAATCATTTGCTTAATACGACGACGATCCACCACCGGATACCACAACACGTAGGTACCAGTCGCAAAGCGTTTATAGGCTTGCTTCACCACCTCAATCACACGTTGATAGTCGGCTTTAATTTCATAAGAAGGATCAATTAATACCGCGCCACGTTTTTCCGCTGGCGGCAGCTTCGCAATCAGCGTTTGAAATCCATCTTCTTTCAAGGCTTTCACCCGCCGTGGGTGAGTGCCTGCATCACGCAATGTTTGCAGTAGCAGCGGAAAGTCTTGCGGGTGTAACTCACATAACCAAGCGCGGTCAGCATCGCGTAATGCCTGCGCCGTCAACCAAGGCGAGCCCGGATAGTAACTGAGCGCATCACCACCGTTCAGCTCTGTAATAGCCGCCACGTACTCAGCAACTGTATCGGGCATATCACCACGAGCGAAAAGCTTGGCAACCCCATCCTGATATTCAGCTGTTTTTTGTGCCTCAGCTGCCGCCAACTGATACATGCCAGCCCCAGAGTGGGTATCAACAACACAATAAGGTTTGTCTTTGCGGTTTAAGTGCAGCAGTACTTGTTGCCACACAATATGTTTTAGAACGTCGGCGTAATTACCCGCGTGGTAGACATGTCTATAACTAAGCATGACGCTATTTTAGCGCTGCACCATCATCAACGCGGTACCGTTTTGCTTTATCCACTGTTCCGCTTTGCGGTATTGGGGGCACAGCCTTTCCACCTCACGCCAAAACGCAGCGCTATGGTTCATATGCTTCAGATGGGCAAACTCGTGGGCAATAATGTAATTACC
>JAPPPA010000262.1:6564-12705 GCA_028817755.1 Gammaproteobacteria bacterium
CCTCTAATGGCATCAGGGCAACCCGCCAGTTCAAAGAGATATTGCCTTTACTCGAACAACTGCCCCAGCGGCTTTTCTGGTCTCGAATACTGACCTTATTCACCGACACTTGCAGCCGTTCCGCTTCCTGCTCTAAGCGCTGACGCAAATCAGCCGCCGCCATATTCCGCCACACACGCAAACGCGCCGCTGTGCTCTTACTCGCTCGAATAGACACTTGCTGCTGCAAGTGATCGATACCATCTCGGCCCGCCTCGTAAACACAACCATAGTTTTTTCCGTGAAACAGAACCGAAGCTATATCTTCATAGGTCTCCGCTTGCTGCTTCTGGCTTAGCAACTGGGCACGTTTTTCCTCTACCCAAGCAGAGCGCTCTGTATAAAACGCTAAAGCGCTACGCATACTGGCGCGCTGCGGCACCACCAATCGCACGCTGGCGTCTCGGTTAACCACCAGCCGCAAATGTTTAACGCGTTTACGTTCCACACTGACATAATTTGGCAGTGACTCATGCCGCAAAGAAATCACAAGGTCTGCATACCCTCTATGCCCGCACCGATTTTCTTGAACCCTAGATACAAAACACTGTCTCTTAATACTTATACGCCGTGCCAGAGATTAACGCATATTGCTCGGCCACACTGTTGACCCAACACAAACGCTGTTTTGCTCATGCACAGATGAAAATTACCAAGCCGCAGTGTATCTTCACCTATCCATTTTTGATGTAGCGCTTATGAAAACTCGCATTCTCATTCCAACCGTTTTCCTCTTCAGCCTTGGCCTAACCGCCTGCGCCACCCCGGGTGGACAAGATACCGCCGAAGCGCGACAAGCCTACGAAAACGAAAAGTATTACCACCCTAACTGCACCCACCTGCCTGAAGGCAGCGCAACACAAAAGCAGTGCTGGGCGGATGAAAACTACAAAGAACGAAAAGCACGCGAACGCCAACACAATCGCGAGTTACTGAAACAGCAGCAGGAAGAACTTCAAGAAATTCGCTCATTGGGCGACCGTAAGAACCTAGGTCTATGAAAGTACTACGCACCCCCGACAGCCGCTTCGAAAACTTACCCGGCTACCCTTTCGCACCAAACTACTTACAGATAACCGACGACCTACGTATGCATTACGTAGACGAAGGCCCGAAAGACGCTCAAGTCGTGTTAATGCTACACGGCGAGCCTTCATGGTCGTACCTGTATCGCAAAATGATTCCACCGGTTGCCGAAGCAGGCTACCGCGTTATCGCGCCTGATTTAATTGGTTTTGGTAAGTCAGACAAACCCAGCAAAATTTCTGACTACAGCTACCAAACACATATGGACTGGTTAAATGCGTTTTTAGACGCCATGGAGCTGGATAACATTATCTTGTTCTGCCAAGACTGGGGCTCATTGCTCGGCCTTCGCCTTGTTGGCGAACAACCGGACCGCTTTGCCCGCGTGATGCTCTCTAACGGCGCACTCACTACCGGCGAACAAAAAATGCCACCCGCATTTACCGTTTGGAAAACATTCGCCCAATACTCGCCAATTTTCCCTATCGGCAAAATTATCGACAGCGCCACCGTTACCGATCTACCTAAAGATGTGATTGCGGCCTACAACGCGCCATTCCCGTCGGCCAAATACAAAGCCGGCACGCGCGCGTTTCCGCTCTTGGTACCTGCCTCCACCAAAGACCCAGCTTCGGCTGCCTGCATTAAAGCGAAGGAAGGTTTATCCACGTTCGAAAAACCATTCCTCACCGTATTTGGTAAAGCCGACCCCGTACTCGGCAAGGCCGACAAGCCGATGCGAGAACTCATACCTGGCTCTAAAGACCAACCGCACGACCGCATTTACGGCGGCCACTTTGTGCAAGAGGACTGCGGCGAAGAACTGGCGCAACGTCTTATCGACTGGTGCCAAGCGTAGGCCGGGCATAAGCCCGACCTACTCACCAAAACGTTAAGCGTCCGCGCCAGCCGTATTCACTGGCGCGGTCGCCACTACTTTCTGCCGGCCTTTTCGCTGGCCCAACTCAGCAAACACCACCGCAGCAACAATACAGGCCGCGCCCATTAAGGTGCTTAGGCCAAGCACCTCGTTGTTAAATACAGCGCCGACTATCACTGCTAGCACAGGCGTAATTACCGGTATCACCGCCACCTGTGCCGCACTCACGCGTTGCACTAAATAGAAGAACGCGCCAAAGCCAATCACTGAGCCAAACGCCGCCAAATAAGCAACCGCTGCAATCGAGCGATTCGAGACATTGTTAGGTATCTCGCCATCAATCAGCGCCCATACCAACACATAGGCGAAAGATGCCACCAATAACGTACCTGCGGTTTGCTGCATTGGGCTAATAGGCGCATTGATCCGCCGCACCGTAATGCTGCTAAATGGAAATAGGATTGCCGCGATACTGACACCGATAACGCCTTTATAGCCTTCCGCGCCCAACACCAAGTCATCCTGAAACACGAGGAATAAACCGCCTAGCGACAACAGCAAACCAATCACCTGCAACCCGGTGACACGCTCTTTCAACATCACCGCAGCAATCACCGCAGACGACACTGGGGCCAAGCCATACAACACCGCAATCAAGCCGCTGGGAATGTATTGCGCCGACCAGTAGGTAATCAACATGGCGCCAAACACGCCGATGCTACCAGCCAGATAACTCGGCCATGCCTTTCGCAGTGCCAGTCCTTGTCGTAACCACAGCAACACACAGCTTGCTAACGCCACACCACCCAACATACGCAGGGTTGCAGAGGCGCTAAAGCTCAGCGTTTCATTGCTGATATGAATACCTAGCGGCGTGGTGGTCCACACCAACACCACGGTTACGAAGGCGATTGGCACGCCCATGACTACTCTCCTTATTTGAAAACCAAAAAACTCAGGCATAAAAAAAGCCGCAGGGGTTAAACCGCTGCGGCTTTCTGAATGCTGTTACCAAGCTCAACTATGAATCAGAAAAACGCAGCCGGTCGCCCCAACGCACGTGGCGCAGGCAGACTAGAAATACCGGTTTTTTCATCATTTGATTCATGCTTTCACTTTGCGCCTGAATATCCTGCGGGTCAAGCTAGGCAGCCAATTTTTTCTCGATAGTACGCAAGATGCTGTCAAAACCCTTGTGACCATCTTTAGCCAAGCGCGGCGCAAGAAACTTACCAATCAGCGGCAAACGCATTTTTGACACCGACACCCAGCGCACATCGGTTTTACCGTTATTGTCACTCAACTCCACGCGGCCTAGCTCATGCTTGAGCAGCGGTGGATTCATTTTCACAATGCGGTATTCAAATAGCGTTGGGCGTTCAAAAGCCGTGACGTCTTCAAAAAACGTTACTGGGCCTGCTTTAATGCGGCGTTGCGCACCTAGGCCGTTCTTTTCGCTGTCGCCTTCACGCAGAAGTTCTGAATCATCAATGCCACGAAACTGCTTGTAGTTGCCATGATCGGTGAGCATCTCAAAGACGTCATCAATCGGCGCATTCAGCGTACGCTTCACTTCAATATCTACCATCACTTCATTCCTGTTTTATGCCGCTATAGCAGCAATTTTTTCTTCTACTTGTTGCAGCGGTTCATAGCCCATACCCAATGAACGCCAACGTTCTTCACGTTTGATCAATAAGGTCGGATAACCGGCCACTGCATATTGCTGAGCACGCTCAAACTGGGCCTGTGTTGCTTGCAACATTTCATCACTTTCAAAATTGAGCAAGAACATCGGCTGGGCAATGCCAAATTCCGTCGCCAGTTCAGCGAGCACATTCGTGTCTGTCACGTTCTTGGCCTGCGCATAAAACGCCTGCTGAATTGCCGCTAACATCGGCAGACTATATTCCGGTATTAACGCCTGCACCGTCACCACCGCCCGGCAGGCAGGCTCAGTGTTATAGACAAAGCCTTCCGGAATACCGTTCTCAAAATCGAATGGTAACTGTGTAGCCTGCTGCACATGATGCCAATGGTTCTGAATCTGCTGGCGATACCCCGTATTCAACGGACGCGTTTCACCAGCACGCAAGCCCCCCATCACCACTTCTACATTGTGCGTTTCTGCCAGCGCATTAATGACCGATGAGTAGCCATAACACCAGCTGCACATAGGGTCTGCAAAATAGAGTAAATCAGCCATACAGAATCAGCGCTTATGCGTAAGCGGATAAACCAGTTGTTTTACAAAGCCCTCGGGCATGGGTTCTTCAATACCAAAAGCCTGCGGCACTTGGCCTTTCGGCTGGTAGTAGGTGCCAAACACCATATCCCAAACAGGTAAGAAGCCACCGAAGTTTTTTTCATACGCCGCGGGGTCGGTGCTGTGGTGCCAGCGATGGAAAACCGGACTCGCCAAAAGGTAACGAAACGGTCCGAAGGTCCAGTTCACATTGGCATGTAAAAACACCGCATAAGCGGCTGTAAAAGGCGCAAACAACACAAATGTGTAAGGACTAAAGCCGAGCGCAATTAACGGCGCCACATAGACCAACTGCGCGCCAATTTCATTAAACGGATGAAAACGCGTGGCGCTTAACCAATCTAAGTTTTCTGAAGAATGATGTACCGCATGCGTTGGCCAGAACGGTGCCAAGTGAAACATGCGGTGCTGCCAGTAGCTTAGAAAATCGGCCAGCAAGAACACCAATACCATTTGCAGCCAAAACGGTAACTGCGACAACGGACCAAAACCGTTCCAATAATTACTTAAGGGTAAGTCGCCTAAGATGAAAACAGGCAATACCGCCAAGAAAACCACCCAAGGAGCTGCCACACGCGCAACAAAGCTCTGAGCCAAATACCAAACGGCATCCGCCGCCCAAGCTTTACGTATGGCTTTGTAATGCGGTAGCTGCGGCCACAAACGCTCTAAGCCAATCAACAAAGCTGGTAACAAGATTAACCCGACAAGCAGGCCGACTATTTCTTGCTCTGACATATGCCGCTACCTCATTAGCAATACCGGGCGGCCTAGGCCGCCTCGTTTGCCAAATCCTTACCTTGAGCAATACGGCGCTTACCTAGCCAAATCAGCAAGGTAGGCAGCAGTAAGAAATCAGCCAACATCGCGCCACCAATCGCAAACGCGGTGACTTGTGCCATAGACGCATTCGGTGCAAATGGGCTGGTACCCATAATGGTAAAGCCGGCCACTAGGATCAGCGTGGTGACCACAATAGCCGCGCCTACGGTTTCAAAGGTGTATTTCACCGCTTCTTCTGGGCTGTACCCCAGCACTCGCCTCGCACGCAGGTACTTACTTAAGAAGTGAATGGTGTCATCGACAATAATCCCCAGCGTCATGCCGCTAACGGCGGCCATGGTGAAGATAATTTCGCCATTCCATAGCGCCCAAATACCAAAACCAATACCCAGCGGCACCAAGTTAGGAATGAGCGACAACACGCCCATACCTAAGCTGCGTAAGGCAAAAATCAGAATGAAAGAGATACCCACCAAAGCAAAGGTGGTGCCGCTATACATGCTGTCGATATTGCGCTTAGAAATATGCGAGAACATCACCGCCGGGCCGGTGCCTTCGCCATAAAGATGCGGCGCGTTTTCCTGTAACCAGGCGCGGCCCAGGGCCTCTAGCTCACGCGTTTGGATAGAGCCGACGTTGTTCCAGGTCACCGTAAAACGGCTACCGGATTTGTCGAGGTTAATTTGGTTGGTTAAATCCAAACCAAACGGCAGACCCATTTCGTAGAGGAAGAGGTTGTCGACCGCCAATTCACGCGACTCCGGAATGGCATAAGCCGCAGGGTCATCGCCATTCATCGACTTATTCACGCGTTTCATCATTGGGATGATGCTATCTACGTGAACGGTTTCCGGCATCGCTAGCCAGAACGCTTCAAATGCTTCTAATGTTTTCAGATATTCCGGATCTGCCACGCCCCAGCTTTCGCCGGTGTCTAAATCCCAACCCGCAGCGTAAATACCGGTGATGTTTTCAAACATAAAGTCGGTATCGGCACGGAAGCGCACACGTTCGTCAAAATACTCAGCAAAACGGTCATCGGCGACGTTGTACTGCATACACCAAATCAGCGCGCCACACATGGCAGCACTCACCAACAATACAGGCTTGTATTTGGCGGCAACCCAGCCACCCATCACGCCCATCA
>JAPPPA010000257.1 GCA_028817755.1 Gammaproteobacteria bacterium
TCACTTCGGAGCCTGACAAGTCCCCTTTACGCTTTTTTTACAAATTATTTCTTGTTTGTTTAATTTTCATCCAAACCAGAACTAACAACGACAATAAGCCATAAAAAAAGCCGCGTTATTACTAACGCGGCTTTTTAAAACGATGGTTAACTAAATCTTAGTTAACAGCGTCTTTTAGTGCTTTACCAGCTTTGAACGCAGGTACTTTGCTAGCAGCAATTTGTAGCTCTTCGCCAGTCTTAGGGTTGCGGCCAGTGCGAGCAGCACGGTCACGAACTAGGAAGGTACCGAAACCAACTAGGGTTACGCTGTCGCCAGCTTTAAGAGCGCCAGATACGGTGTCTACCAATGCATCTACTGCACGGCCAGCATCAGCTTTAGAGATATCTGCGCCAGCAGCTACTGCATCGATCAATTCAGACTTATTCATTTGAGTAATTACTCCTCGGGTTCAACATGGGGTCGTTTTTTGTACTGCGCCTAGGGACCAATCTAGTCGCAGTTTATTGTTTTGGCCTTAGGCCATTGGCTTGTTGCCATGCCAGATAAGCAAACGATAGAAGGGCTGAGTATTGGACTGATACATTCGCCCTCCCTTGTCGCTGTCGACCTAAGTTTTATACCAACGCGGTTTCTGGCAAGTCAACAAGTTTTCTTCACCGTTTGTCGGGATTTAGTGAGCGTGGGTTGTTTTGCTCTTCCCGCCGGATGCGACCGGCAGGTTAGCAAACTCGCCGCGTGCCACCGTTTCTGGCGTAGGCACATGCTGTAAGGCATGTTCAAACACCGTCTCTACCCAACGCACCGGCACGATCTCTAACAAGCCTTTCACGTTCTCTGGGATTTCCCTAAGGTCCTTAATATTTTCTTCAGGAATCAATACCTTACGGATGCCACCACGCTGTGCGGCTAATAATTTTTCCTTCAAACCGCCAATCGGCAAGACCTCGCCACGCAGGGTAATTTCACCCGTCATAGCCACATCAGCGCGTACAGGCACGCCGGTCAGTGCAGACACCAAAGCCGTGGTCATAGCCGAGCCAGCGCTAGGGCCGTCCTTCGGCGTAGCACCTTCTGGCACATGAATATGCACATCAAATTTTTGATTAAATTCAGGGTCAATACCGAGCGACTGAGCACGACTGCGCACGACTGTCATCGCCGCTTGCACCGATTCCTTCATTACATCGCCTAAATGTCCTGTATTTAGAAGTCGGCCCTTGCCTGACATGATGGCAGATTCGATGGTTAATAAGTCACCACCCACCTCTGTCCAAGCCAAACCGGTCACTTGCCCAATTCGATCTTCTTGCTCGGCCTCGCCATAACGGAAACGGCGCACACCAATCATCTCTTCAAGGTCTTCTGACTTAACATGAACCGAGTTCGAAGCCTTATCAGCAGCCAGTTGACGCACGACCTTGCGGCAAAGCTTGGCCATCTCGCGCTCTAAGCTACGTACGCCGGCTTCACGGGTGTAGTAACGAATAAGGTCCGTAATAACAGCATCATCAACCTCAATCTCTTCTGGCTTAAGGCCATGCCGCCCTACTTGCTTAGGCAATAGGTAAGTACGTGCAATATTGAGTTTTTCCGCTTCGGTGTAGCCAGACAAGCGAATAACTTCCATACGGTCCAAAAGTGGGCCTGGAATATTCATGCTGTTGGCGGTACAAACAAACATGACTTCTGATAAGTCACAGTCCACTTCTAGGTAGTGGTCGTTAAACGTGCTGTTTTGCTCTGGGTCCAAGACCTCAAGCAAGGCTGATGACGGGTCACCCCGGAAGTCAGTCGACATCTTGTCGATTTCATCCAGCAAGACCATTGGGTTCTTCACGCCAGTTTTATTGATTTTCTGTACCAATTTACCTGGCATAGCACCGATGTAAGTACGACGATGGCCGCGAATTTCAGCTTCATCACGGACGCCACCAAGCGCAATACGCGAAAACTTACGGTTAGTGGACTTAGCAATACTTTGACCAAGCGAAGTCTTACCAACGCCAGGAGGCCCTACAAGACAGAGAATCGGCCCACGCATTTTTTTCACACGCTGCTGTACCGCAAGGTACTCCACAATGCGCTCTTTCACTTTTTCTAGACCATAGTGATCTGAATCAAGAATTTCTTGCGCTTTGTCTAAGTCGACGCTCACGCGTGACTTTTTCTTCCATGGAAAGCCCAGCAACCAATCGAGATAGTTACGCACCACAGCTGCTTCGGCAGACATTGGCGACATCATCTTCAATTTGGCGAGTTCGGAATCGGCCTTTTCTTTGGCTTCTTGCGGCATGCCGGCTTTTTCGATTTTCTCAGCATAGGCAAGCATGTCATCCTGAGCATCTTCACCGTCGTTGAGCTCTTTCTGAATGGCTTTCATTTGCTCATTCAGATAATACTCACGCTGACTTTTCTCCATTTGCTTGCGCACACGGCCGCGCACACGCTTTTCCATTTCCGCTAGATCAATTTCAGTCTCAATGGAGCGTAAAACTAGCTCTAAACGTTCTAAGACGTTGAGCGCCTCTAGCAACTCTTGTTTTTTATCTAGACGAATATTGAGGTGCGCCGAAATGGAGTCACACAAACGTGCTGGCTCATCAATACTGGTGACCGCCTTCACGACTTCGCTTGGCACTTTCGTATTGAGCTTCACATACTGCTCGAAGACTGAGAGCACAGCGCCCATCAGCACTTTAGATTGCTCGTCAGGTGTTACATCTTCCGGTACCGGAGTCGCCTGCTCTTCTAGCTCGCCTTGCAGGTGATCGACATAAGAGTCCAACACTTCATATTCGGCTGAAATACCGTCGTCTTCGTCCAACAACAAAGCATTTACTTTGATACGAGTGCTACCTTCAACCAGCACTTTAACGGTACCGTCAGGTAGTTTTAGCAACTGCAGGATGCTTGCTAGGGTGCCAATTTCAAACAGGTCTTCGTTATTAGGATCTTCTACCTCAGCAGAACGTTGCGCCAGCATGACAACCTTTTTGTCGTTGGCCATTGCCTTGTTTAAGGCTTGAATACTTTTTTCGCGACCAACAAATAGCGGTGTCACCATGTCTGGAAAAACCACTACATCTCTTAGCGGGATGAGTGGCGCTACGCCGTTTTCAACCAATACTTCGGTCATATTCTTTGTCTCATTCACTTAGCTATATGCTGCTAAGTATTAAAAATTCAGTTTCCAAAACGCAAACACCGGCGCACAAGGCCCCGGTGTTTCGCAAAAGCACTTTTGTGGTCGCCTCAGCAACCAAAGCTTTAGGAGGCCGCCAGATCTTCAGGCTCACTCCGCTTTTGATTCTCGTTTATCAGCAGTGGGTTGGCATCACCGCGAACCACGGCCGCATCAACCACCACTTTAGACACACCTTCCATAGACGGTAAGTCATACATGGTGTCGAGTAGCACGTTTTCAATGATGGTACGCAAACCACGAGCACCGGTACGGCGCTCGATCGCGCGGCGCGCAATCTCATGCAGCGCGTCGTCACGGAATTCCAAGCCAACACCTTCCATATCAAAGATACGTGAGTATTGCTTAGTTAAGGCGTTACGCGGCTTCACCAGAATATCCACAAGGGCTTCTTCGTTAAGCTCATCCAGCACCGCCACGACAGGCAAACGGCCAATAAACTCAGGAATCAGACCATAACGGGCCAAATCTTCTGGCTCGCAATCATGTAGCAGCTTATTTAGCTGACGCTCATCTTCTTGTGACTGCACCTCAGCATTAAAGCCGATACCACTCTTGTCGGTACGCGCTTGAATCACTTTCTCAAGACCAGCAAAAGCACCACCACAGATAAACAACACATTAGAGGTATCTACTTGTAGAAACTCTTGCTGCGGATGCTTGCGGCCACCCTGCGGAGGAACCGAAGCCACGGTGCCTTCAATCAGTTTCAGTAGTGCTTGCTGCACACCCTCACCAGAGACATCACGGGTAATGGATGGGTTATCTGATTTACGCGAAATCTTATCGATTTCATCGATATAAACAATACCGCTTTGCGCGCGATCAACATCGTAATCGCAGCTTTGCAGTAGCTTCTGCACAATATTTTCAACGTCCTCACCCACATAACCGGCTTCGGTCAAGGTGGTGGCATCGGCAATCGTGAACGGTACGTTCAGCATGCGTGCCAAAGTGTCCGCTAGATAAGTTTTACCAGAGCCGGTTGGGCCGATAAGCAGGATATTACTCTTGCTCAACTCAACTTCGTCTTCTTCGGTTTTCTTACCTTTATTGCTTTCGGTCACGCGCAAACGTTTGTAGTGGTTATAAACCGCTACGGCTAATACACGCTTGGCGCGCTCTTGCCCAATAACGTAGTTGTCGAGGTGTTCTTTAATCTCAACAGGCGCTGGCAACGGAGAGTCGGTCGACTCTTCGGTGTCTTGAACTTCTTCTTGGATAATGTCGTTGCACAAGTCAACGCACTCATTACAAATATAAACCCCTGATGGGCCTGCAATAAGCTTGTCTACTTCATGCTGTGTTTTGTTACAAAACGAACAGTGCAACACTTCGTTGCGGCTGCCGCCGGTTTCTTCTGTCATCCCTTAATCTCTACGATTTTCCCCGCGAGCGGAGGTTTAACCCCTTTACCTAAATCTAGGTATACCACTACAGGGAATTTTTGCAAAACCCCTGAAGCCCTATAAATGGGACTTCAAGGATGCAATTTGGTTTAACGCTTCGCTAAAACTTCGTCAATCAAGCCGTATTCTTTAGCGTCCGTGGCACTCATAAAGTTATCGCGATCGGTATCCTGCTGGATACGATCCATTGGCTTACCGGAGTGGTCAGCCAACACTTGATTCAAGCGCTCACGGATATACAAAATTTCTTTGGCGTGAATTTCAATATCACTCGCCTGGCCTTGGAAACCTCCTAGCGGCTGGTGAATCATCACGCGGCTGTGAGGCAAGGCAAAGCGCTTACCTTTTTCACCACCGGCCAACAGCACAGCACCCATGCTAGCTGCCTGACCGATACAAATAGTGCTCACATTCGGCTTAATAAACTGCATGGTGTCGTAAATCGCCATGCCCGCAGTTACTGAGCCACCTGGAGAGTTAATGTATAGGTGAATGTCTTTATCTGGGTTTTCAGATTCCAAAAACAATAGCTGGGCCACAATTAAGTTAGCCATATTGTCTTCTACTTGACCCACAGCAAATACCAAGCGCTCTTTCAGCAAACGCGAGTAAATGTCGTAAGAGCGCTCACCCCGTGATGTTTGCTCTACAACCATTGGAATCATGCCAATGTTTTGAATATCTGATGCGGTATTCGAAATGCTCATTTGTCCCTCATTCGGTCAAGCTTTTTCTGTATTTGTAACGGCCATAAAAAAACCGAGCTAGAGCGCAGTGTACAACGCTTTAGCTCGGTTTTGCGCGGCCTTTGTAAAAATTAAGGCCGCTTATCCAGCTTAGTTTTTAGACTAGCTTAAGCACCGGTTAGCTCAGCGAAAGTGCTGGCTTTATCGGTCACTTTTGCTTTTGAAAGCACAAGCTCAACCACTTGGTCTTCAAGTACTGAAGATTCAATGCCGGCCATGGCTTGCTGATTGCTGCGGTAGTACTGCTTAAAGGCATCGCCTTGTTCGCCGTATTGAGCAACCATTGCGTCTAGTGCTTCTTCAACTTTTGCTTCATCAGCAGTTAAGTCGTTGGCACGGATGATCTCGCCGAACACTAGACCAACATGTACACGCTGGCGCGCTTGCTCAGCAAACATTTCGTCAGGGAAAATGTCGTCTGGAAGATCAACATTGCCTTGACCGTATTGCGCCGCGCGTTGCTTAGCTTCTTCACGTAGACGACCGATTTCTTGAGTAACCAAGGCACCCGGAACGTCAACTTCGTTAGCCGCAGTTAGGCCTTCAACTACTTGCTCTTTCACTTTGGCTTTAATAGTCGCGTCTAGTTCACGTTCCATATTGCCTTTTAGCTCTTCACGTAGCTTGTCGGCGCCGCCTTCTTCAATGCCAAGCTTGGTAGCAAACTCGTCATCAATGGCTGGCTCAACACCCTCTTCTACTGCTTTAACAGTAATGGTGTAGGTCGCGGTTTTATTCGCAACTTCTTCAGTGCGGTAGCCTTTAGGGAATTTAACCTTGGCTTTCACTTCGTCACCGGCTTTGGCGCCAATCAGTGCTTCAGTGAATGACTCTTCGAACTCATCAGGCATGCTGCCTTTGCCGATCACAAACTGAGCGTCGGTCGCGGTGTTGCCTGGGAAGGTACCGTCGTTGTCTTCTGACTTACGGGTTTTACCTTCAAAATCAACTTTAACGCGGTCGCCAGCAGCGGCTTCACGCTCAACGTCTTTCCATTCAGTGTGTTGCTGCTGCAACTTGCCAAGCATATCTTCAAGGTCAGCATCGCTGATCTCAGCGGTAGCGCGCTCAACTTTTAGCTTGTCGATACCTTGTACTTCAAACTCTGGGTACACCTCAAATTCAGCGGTGTATTCAAAGTCCTTACCTTCTTCCATGGTTACCGGGTTAATTTCCGGCATGCCTGCTGGGCGTAGGTTTTCTTGCTCTAGCGCTTTAGCGTATGAAGGCTGTAGTTCTTTCTCGCAAACTTCGGCGCGAATTGAAGGACCAAAACGGCTTTTAACCAAGTTCGCTGGCACTTTACCTGGACGGAAACCAGGAAGACGAACCGTACGAGAAACCTCTTTCAGGCGCTCAGTAATTTTTGGCTCTAAGTCAGCGGTAGGAATAGAAACGGTGAGCTTACGACCAAGCGTGCTGGTGTTTTCAACAGCGACTTTCATAGATCAAACCTATGCAGCCCGAGAGTGGGCTTAATGAGTTAGCAGTACAAAAAAAATCAGCGCCAGCAGAGTAACTCTGGGGCGCTGATTTCTTTAATAAGTGGTGCGGGAGGAGAGACTTGAACTCTCACACCTTGCGGTACTGGAACCTAAATCCAGCGCGTCTACCAATTCCGCCACTCCCGCATTGTATTTCGTGCTGTGGGGTTGGCTTTAGCAACAACCTCATCAGCAACGGCGCGCGATTCTACACAGGCTTTTTAGGAATATCTAGCACTATTCCTAAAATTTCTTTATTTCGCTCGATTTTCTAACATTGCGACCGCTGGGAGCTGCTTTCCTTCCAAAAATTCAAGGAATGCGCCACCGCCAGTAGAGATATAAGACACCATCTCACCAATGCCAAATTTAGATACCGCAGCCAAGGTGTCGCCACCACCCGCGATTGAGAATGCATCACTTGCCGCTACCGCTTTAGCCAAGGCTTTAGTACCACCAGCGAATTGATCAAACTCAAATACGCCTAGCGGACCATTCCATACAATAGTGCCCGCCTCGCGCAGCATTGGGCCTAAGGCTGCTGCTGATTCAGGGCCGATGTCAAAAATAAGATCGTCGTCTTCTACTTGATCAACCGGCACGATACGCGCTTCGGCGTCTGCACTGTATTGCTTGGCTACCACTACGTCGGTTGGAATTGGAATATCCGCACCGCGGTCCTGCATTTTCTTCATCAGGGCTTTTGCCGCAGGTACAAAGTCTTCTTCATATAAAGACTTACCTACATTAAAGCCAGCCGCGGCAATAAAGGTATTGGCGATACCACCACCCACAATCAATTTATCTACTTTGTCAGCCAAGGTATCTAGCACGGTGATCTTAGTAGATACCTTTGAACCACCAACAATAGCCACCAATGGGCGTTGTGGTGCTTCTAAGGCACTACCCAAGGCATCTAGCTCTGCAGTCAATAAAGGACCGGCACACGCAATCGGTGCATATAGACCAATACCATGTGTAGAAGCCTGTGCACGGTGTGCGGTACCAAAGGCGTCCATTACAAAGATGTCACATAGCGATGCCATTTTTTCACAGAGCTCTGGCGAGTCTGCTTTTTCACCAACGTTAAAGCGTACGTTTTCACACAGCACCACTTCACCGTCTTCTTGGTCAAAGCCTTCTAACCAGTCACGCTGCAAACGTACTGCCACGCCTAACTCAGCCGTTAAACGGCGAGCCACAGGGCCTAATGAGGCTTGCTGCTCAAACTCGCCTTCGCTTGGGCGACCAAGGTGAGATAGCAAGATCACTTTAGCGCCGGCTTCTAATGCCATTTTTACGCTGGGTAATGAAGCTTTAATCCGCGCATCAGAGGTAATTTGACCATCTTCAATCGGCACATTCAGATCCAAACGGATCATTACGCGCTTGCCGGCCAAATCCAGATCAGACATACGGACAAAATTCATCGAGCTATTCCTAAAGTTGTGCTGCCATCACAGCGGCAGTATCTAACATGCGGCAGGCGTAGGCCCACTCGTTATCGTGCCAAGCCAGCACCTTTAATAGGCGACCACTGGCTTGCGTCATTTCTTCATCAATAATGGCGGAGCGTGAATCATGAATAAAGTCACAACTCACCAACGGCTCTACGCTCACACCTAATAATTCGGGATGCTGTGCTGAGGCATTCGCCAACACTTCTCGCAACGCGTCGGTATCAGCCGCTTTTTCAGTCACAAGGGTGACTTCCGCCAACGACATATTATTAACAGGCACACGTAATGAGTGCGCTGATAACTTGCCTTGTAACTCAGGCATCACATGCATTACGCCATCCGCCGCGCCAGAGCTGGTCGGCACAATGGCATTGGGTGCTGCGCGCTCGCGACGAGGAATACTGTGCCAGCCGTCAACCAAGTTCTGATCAGCCGTCCAAGCATGCACGGTGGTAATGGCCGCTTCTTCAATACCTAGCGCTTGGTGTATTGGCGCTAATATCAAAGTTAAGCAGTTGGTTGTACAAGAAGCGTTAGACACCACCGCCGCATCAGCCGGTAAGGCTTGCTGGTTGTAGCCATATACTACGGTGAAGTCTGCATCGGTCACAGGGCTTGAGAACAGCACGCGTTTAGCACCGACGGCAAGATGCGCCTCGGCTTGCTGGCGACTATTAATGCCAGAGCATTCCAGCACCATATCCACCTGCAAGGTTTGCCAGTCAAGCTCACTCGCCTGCTCTGCGCTTAAACGCAGCACTGCGTTGCCATCTACATTCAGGCCAGTTTCAGTTGCCTGCACAGGCAAACCAAAGCGCCCTTGCACGCTGTCGTATTGGGTTAGGCGCGCAATATCACTATTAGGCACTGCCGCTGGTTCATTAATAGCAACCAGCTCCAAGCCTTGTGGTGCGTTCTCAAAAAACGCGCGCAGCACAGAGCGACCAATGCGGCCGTAGCCGTTGATCGCAATGCGTGTCGTTTGTGAAGCAGCCGAGGCTTTAGTCATCCCTAGTCGCTAGTCTAGGCCTAGCGCACGCTCCAACGCGGCCACTACATTTTCAGTAGTAAAGCCAAAGTGTTCCATTAATGCACCGCCAGGCGCAGACTCGCCAAACTGATCGATACCAATCACTTCACCGGCGTAACCCACATAGCGATACCAGTTTTCAGATACGCCCGCTTCTACCGCAACGCGTGCTGCCACTTCTGCAGGCAATACGCTGTCTTGGTAATCCGCATCTTGGCGATCAAAGACTGAGGTTGAAGGCATAGACACTACGCGTACTTGCTTGCCTTTGGCTTTTAGCTGCTCTGCCGCCGCTACTGCCAACTCAAGCTCAGAACCGGTGCCAATCACAATCGCGTCTGGCGTACCGTCGGTGTCTACTAATACATAACCACCACGCTCAATATTGGCTACCTGCGCCTCGGTACGAGGCTGGTGCGCAATACCTTGGCGAGAAAGCGCCAACGCCGATGGGGTTTCAATATTCTCAAGCGCCACCTGCCAAGCCGCGGCAGTCTCCACCGCATCAGCTGGGCGCCATACATCTAAATTAGGGATCAAACGTAGGCTAGCTACATGCTCTACCGGCTGGTGAGTTGGGCCGTCTTCGCCCAGGCCAATCGAATCGTGCGTCAATACATAAACCACACGCTGCTTCATTAGTGCTGACATACGCATCGCGTTGCGCATGTAATCAGAGAACACTAAGAAGGTGCCGCCGTAAGGAATAAAGCCGCCGTGCAGCGCTAGGCCATTCATGATCGCGCCCATAGCGAACTCACGTACACCATAGTGAATATAGTTACCGCTGGCATCAGCGCCGGTAACAGACTTCGACTCGCCATGAATGGTTAAGTTTGAACCGGCCAAATCAGCAGAACCGCCGGCCAGCTCAGGCAATACCGCGCCAAAAGCATTCAGTGCCATTTGCGAGGCTTTACGGCTAGCGACTTTATTGCCGGCTTCTTGTAGCTCAGCAATGTAGTTAGCGGCCACTTCAGCAAAGTTATCTGGCAAGTCACCTGCTAGGCGGCGTAATAATTCGTCAGCCAATTCACCGTTTGCTTCTTGGTAAGCGGCTAGTTTAGCTTCCCACTCCGCTTCAGCGGATGCGCCCTCGGCAGAGCAATCCCATTCAGCTTGAATCGCTTCTGGCACTTCAAATGCGCCGGCGGTCCAGCCAAGCTGCTCGCGCGCGAGTGCAATTTCATCAGCACCTAATGGTGCGCCGTGACACTCTTCTTTACCTTGTTTGTTTGGCGAGCCAAAACCAATCACGGTTTTGCAGCAAATCAAGGTTGGGCGATCTTGTTCTTGTTTAGCCGCTTCAATCGCTGCATTAATAGCGTCGGCGTCATGGCCGTCAACATCAGCAATCACATTCCAGCCATAAGCACGAAAGCGCTCTGGCGTATTGTCGGTAAACCAGCCTTCTACTTCACCGTCGATAGAAATGCCATTGTCATCCCAGAACGCTACCAGCTTGTTCAAGCCCAGCGTACCGGCTAACGAGCAAGCCTCATGCGAAACACCTTCCATCAAGCAACCGTCACCCAGGAACGTCCAAGTGCGGTGATCAATCACGTCATGGCCGTCGCGATTGAACTGCGCAGCAAGCATTTTCTCAGCTAAGGCAAAACCAACGGCATTGGTAATGCCCTGCCCTAATGGGCCAGTAGTGGTTTCCACACCCGGGGTGTAACCAAACTCAGGGTGGCCCGGTGTTTTTGAATCTAACTGACGGAAATTCTTAAGGTCGTCGATACTGACATCGTAACCAGTCAGGTGTAGCAACGAGTACATCAACATGGAGCCGTGGCCATTCGACAACACAAAGCGGTCGCGGTCTGCCCAATGTGGATTTTTAGGATTGTGCTTTAGGTGGTCGCGCCAAAGTACTTCAGCGATGTCCGCCATGCCCATTGGGGCACCAGGGTGACCAGAGTTAGCTTGTTGCACGGCATCCATGCTTAAAGCACGGATGGCATTAGCGCGCTCGCGGCGCGTAGTAGTCAGATTCGACATTGAGGCAGTGGGCCTTAGTTAGAAGAGTGCGGCAAGTTTTGCGGTGCGCATTTTCTCAAACCCAACCTAGCTACGGCAAGTTTATGTTGCGCTACTCTCACTTCTGCTTAATATGCCTAAGCAATTTCACGGTGCTTTTAGGAAAAGTCATGTCTGCATCTACAGCCCAATACGACCTTATTGTTTACGGCGCTGCCAGCTTTGTTGGCAAAATTTTGGTGAACTATCTTGTGCAACGCCACGGCGTAGACGGCGACCTTAATTGGGCGATTGCTGGACGCAACCAACACAAGCTAGATGCGCTAAATGCGGAGCTAGGCACCGAGTTACACACCATTATTGCCAACGCCGATGCGCGCCATGAACTCGACGCCATGGTAGCTCGCACGCGCCTTGTTGTTAGCACTGTTGGCCCTTATGACTTATACGGCTCAGACCTCGTAGCTGCTTGCGTAGACGCCGGCGTGGATTACTGCGATCTCACCGGCGAGGCGCAGTGGATGCGCAAAATGATCGACCTACACCAAGCCAAGGCGGAAGAAACTGGTGCGCGCATCGTGCATAACTGTGGTTTCGACTCGATCCCGTCAGACCTTGGCGTACATTTCTTACAACAACACGCTAAAGCCGAATTTAACGAATACTGCAACGACATTCGCTGCGGCGTAAAAGGTGCCCGCGGTGGCATGAGCGGCGGCACCGTTGCCAGCTTAATTAACGTGGTTAAACAAGCTAGCAAAGACAGCGGGCTGCGCAAAGAATTGCAAAACCCCTATTCCGTTTGCCCGCCCCACTTTCGTAAAGGCGTGCGCCAACGCAACGTAGCCAAACCAGAATACGACGACACCATGCAAAGCTGGCTTGCGCCGTGGGTAATGGCAGCGATTAACACACGTGTTTTACACCGCAGCAACGCCCTACTTGATCGCGCCTATGGCGAAGACTTTAAGTACGACGAAAGCATGATGATGGGCGCAGGCATTAAAGGCCGCGGCCGCGCTACCGCACTTGCTGCCGCTATGGGCGGCTTCTTAGGCCTTAGCGCGGTTGGACCAACCCGTAGCGCACTCGAAAAATTTGTATTGCCTAAGCCCGGCGAAGGCCCAAGCCCGAAAGAGCAGGAAAATGGTTTTTGGGATTACCGCATGTACGGCAAAACGCCAAACGGCAATGAAATGATTGTAAAAATTACCGGCGACCGTGATCCAGGCTACGGCTCAACGGCGAAAATGCTGGGCGAAGCGGCTGCTTGCCTTGCCAAAGACATTGCTAAAAAAGATAAAGCCGGCGGCTTTTGGACACCTGCTACCGCCATGGGCGACAAGCTGATTGACCGACTTATCGCTCACGCAGGCTGCACC